>DATCEN010000096.1:0-5695 GCA_036510015.1 Aestuariivirga sp. | reverse complement strand
TCAGGTCGGCGTGTCCAACGGTCCGTGTTGGTCACCAGATAATAAAATTTTCTACTTCTCGGATAGCAGAGCGCAAATCATTCACGCCTTTGATTTTGATGTAGATAATGGCGAGCTCTCCAACCAGCGTATATTCAATGACACGAAATCTCATGGCCACCCTGATGGCGCGGCGGTGGATGCTGAAGGTTTCCTGTGGAGCGCAAGGTGGGAAGGCTCTTGTGTGCTGCGCTTTGATCCTAAGGGCCGCATCGACCGGGTCGTTCCGATGCCAGTAACGCGTCCAACCTGCGTTGTGTTCGGAGGACCACAAATGGATACAATCTATGTCACGTCTGCGGCTGCGAACCTGCCCAGTGATGTTTTGAAAAGCTACCCACTTTCAGGCGGGCTTTTCTGTTTTAATCCGGGCGTCACTGGTCTGGCCAAGCACAAGTTTGGCGGCGGTTTATGAAATCTTTCATCTCACTGGATTGGGGCACAACCTCATTTCGCGCCTATGAAGTGGGCGCAGATGGCGCAATCAAAAACCAGACCGCGGCGGCCGATGGCATCACCGCAGTCAAAGACGGCGCGTTTGAGCAAACCCTCGAAAACCACATTGGTGCTTGGGACAAATCATTGCCAATCGTGGCCTCGGGCATGATCACATCGCGCCAAGGTTGGATGGAATGCGCCTATGCCGAGTGTCCGGCAGATGCCGCCGAACTTGCGCAAAAGATTACACATCTAAATACCGCCACGGGCCGCAACGTTCACTTTATCACAGGTCTTCATTATAATAGCCCCTCGATCCAGCATGATGTGCTGCGCGGTGAAGAGACCCAAGTGTTCGGCGCACTGGCTACAGGTGCTACACACTTTGTAACCCCCGGCACACATTCCAAATGGATAGAGACAAAAGACAAGCGGATTGAAAGCTTCGCCACTTACATGACCGGCGAAAGTTTTGCGCTTTATTCAAAGCATTCCATCCTTGGCCGCTTGATGCAGGGTGAAGCCCATGATGAGCAGGCCTTCACCCGTGGTGTGCAACAAAGCTTTGCTGATCCTGCTGGCATTTTACATTCACTGTTTTCAACGCGCAGTCTTGGGCTTTTCAATGCGCTGCCCGCAACTGCGCTACACAGCTATTTGTCTGGCCTTCTCATCGGTCAAGAAGTCGCCCACGCCACCATGGCGCATGATCATGACGCACATTATATGGTGCTGGGTTCAGCGGCCATTGGCGCAGCCTATATCGGCGCTATGAAATGTGCGGACCTTAAAGTTCAACTCGGCAATCCGCTCTGTGGTATTGAAGGCCAGCGCATTATTGCCCATCAAGCAGGTATCATATGAAACTCGATCAAGCCCTCGAAGCCTGCGGCATCATTGCCATTTTGCGTGGTGTGTCGCCTGATGAAGTGATTGCGGTTTCGCAAACCCTTTTTGATGCCGGCATTCGCATCGTCGAAGTGCCACTGAATTCGCCTGAGCCATTTGTTTCAATCGAACGACTGGCCAAGACATTTGCAGGTAAGATGGTGGTGGGCGCTGGCACGGTGCTTTCGGCCCAAGATGTGAACCTGCTCAAGGAACATGGTGGACAAATTTCGGTGTCACCTGATTGCAATTCCGAAGTGATTGCCCGCGCTTTGGCTGTGGGATTGGATCCCTTGCCCGGTGTGTTCACACCCACAGAAGCATTTGCTGCCATTCGCGCTGGGGCCAAGCATTTGAAACTTTTCCCTGCCGAGGTCGCTTCGCCCCAAACCATCAAAGCTTGGAAAGCGGTGTTGCCAAAGCATGTCAAAATTCACGCTGTTGGCGGCGTAACACCCACCAATATGAGAGACTGGCTCTCTGCAGGGGCCTCTGGTTTTGGCATCGGCTCTTCACTCTATAAGTCGGGCATGAGTCTCGAGCAGATTTCAACATCGGCAAATGATTTGGTTTCGGCTTGGAAGAAAGCGCGCGCGTGATGCACAAAAAGTTGTTCGACTTTTGTGAAGCAATCACGCGGCAATGAAAGGAATTGAAATGAAAGTGGCACTCGTCACAGGTGCTGGAAGCGGCATTGGCAAGGCCTGCGCCAAAGCACTCAGCAAAGCGGGCTATGCTGTGGTTCTGGCAGGTCGCAGACATGAAGCTCTGCAACAAGCCGCCAAAGAAATGAGCAGCGATACACTTTGTGTGGCCACCGATGTGACTGACCCTAAGTCCGTAAGTCATCTTTTTGCTGAAACCAAGAGGAAATTTGGCAGGCTTGATGTGTTATTCAACAATGCCGGCATGTCAGCGCCCGGCATAAACCTCGAAGATTTGACACCCCAGCAATGGATGGATGTGGTGAATGTGAATTTATCCGGCGTGTTCTATTGCACGCAGGAAGCCTTCAAAATTATGAAAGAACAAAACCCGCGCGGTGGCCGCATCATCAACAATGGCTCCATCTCGGCACAGTCGCCACGCCCTAATTCGGCACCCTATGCCGCCACTAAACATGGCGTCACCGGTCTCACCAAATCCGCCAATCTCGATGGCCGCAAATATGATATAGCGGTGGGTCAGATCGACATCGGCAATGCCGCAACCGACATGACCTCGCGCATGACACAAGGTGTGCCTCAGGCCGATGGCTCAATGAAACCAGAGCCGCGCATGGATGTTGAGGACGTCGCTCGTTCAATTGTATTCATGGCGTCCTTGCCGCTCGATTCAAATGTTCTCACTATGACTGTCATGGCCACCAAAATGCCATTGGTGGGCCGAGGCTGATGCGCATCGAAAGAGCAAATAACTTATTTGCGATTGAAAAGATGCGCCATTAATGAGTGCTATGAAAACAACACCACGCGTGGCCATCACCTTAACTTTCATTGCCTTTGGTATGGTATTTGGCGGTCAGGTAGGCGCTTTCCCCGCGTTAAAATTGCAAGCCAGTGTTAATGATTTTGATTTTGGTGTGCTGTCCATGTTTGCAGCAGTGGCCACCATTGTGGCGATGAGTTTGGGCGGATATATCAACAGCCGCTTTGACCATCGCAGCATGTTGCTGTTTATCTTGCCGGCTATTTTCATCGGATTTGTGCTGACACTCACCGCGCATTCATTTTGGGCTATGGCAGTGACATGGGTCGCCTTAAATTTCTGCGGTGGCACCATGGATTTATTTATGAATGCCGAGGCAGGCATCGTCGAACAAGATTTGAAGACGCCAGTTTACTCATCTTTCCATGCCGCCGTGCTCTACGCGATGGGTGGCGCTGGCTTTATGAGTGGATATATCGCTGAACACTTCGGCATTATGTATTCAATACTGCCTGCCGTGCCCTTTGTTGGCGCTGCGATTTACGCCGTTTACAAAGCTATTCCGCACCATGTCAGCCAATTGCAAAGCACACGAAAACCAAAGGTGGCTCTGCCCATAAAAATTCTCGTTCTCATCGGCACAGTGCTTGGTTTGGATGTGGCCGCAGAGCTCACTTGTATTCAATGGTCTGGTCAATTGTTGGATCATATGCGACCTGACTTAGCGGCTTACTCCGGACTTGGTGTTGGCTTCTATGGTCTTTGCACCGGCACCACGCGCCTGTTTGGTGATGGTTTGCGTTCGCGCTTCGGCGACATCCCCCTTGTCATCGTGTCATTGCTCGTTGGGCTTGTTGGTTTCACCGTGCTTTCATTTCAGCCTAACTTTGTATTTTCTGTGGCGGCATTTGCCATTACGGGCTTCGGTTTGGGTTTAATTTTTCCTTGTATGTTCTCACTTGCTGGCCATCTGGTGCCGCAAGCGCGCGCCGCTGCTTTGGGCTTGGCCTCAATGATCTCCGGCCCTCCACGCATTTTACTGCCTTTGCTTTTAGGATGGATTGCACAAACCCATGGCCTGAGTTCAATTTATGTAGCCGCTGCTGCTGGGCTTGTGGTGGCCATAGGTTTTACATGGTGGGTGGCGTTAGAAATGGCCAAACAAAAAGGGGCGCTGGTTTCCCAGCACCCCTCACATTCATAAATATAATTTAGGCCGCCTTAGCATCAACGGCTTTTAATTTTGGCGTGGTGCCAATGGAAATTTGGCGAGGCTTCAAAGCTTCTGGCACACGGCGCTCCAGCACAATGTGCAGCAGGCCGTTATCCATATCAGCGCCTTTCACTTCCACATGATCAGCCAATTGGAAGCGACGTTCAAAGCCGCGCGCGGCAATGCCTTGATGCAGCATATCACCAACGGCAGGCTTGTCGGCCTTCTTGCCCGTTACAGTCAGGGTGTTGCCCTTGGCTTCGATATTAACATCGGCGGGGCCAAAGCCTGCAACAGCCATGGTGATACGGTATTCATTCTCGGCCAAACGCTCAATGTTATAAGGCGGATAGGCTTGGGTTTCGGTGGCGGCCGCCTCGTCCAAAAGCTGGAATAAACGGTCAAAACCAACCGAGCTGCGATAAAGTGGGGTAAAGTCAAACATGTCAAATTCTCCTTAAGCAATGTGACAAAACACAGGCCCATAAGGCACCTGCCCCCGAAAGATGGGTGTGGGATTTGGAATTTCAAGCTGGCGGTGCTAAGAAGAAAGAGTCGATTTTTCGCCGCAATCGCGCCCACTTTCTGCGGTGATTGGATTCCATAAAGCCTCGACGAGGAAACACGCCATGTTTAACAATCTGTTCAAAACTCTAATTCCGCTAGCCCTGCTGCCAATGTTTGCCTTTGCCCAACCGGCACAAGCGCGCCATCTATTCTGGTGGCAAGACGATGGTCCTGACACGACCCAAGATGCGCCCCCACCTTACCGACAGGTTTACGGCGCGCCGGAATACCAAGATCTCTATGGTAATAATGATGATGGGTTTGATGAGCGCCAATACCAATTGTATCAGCGTGAGATGCGCCGTCGCTATGGCAACCAGGCGGAGCTACCGCCAGACGATGGGCCTTATGCCCAGCCGCCAATTTACAATGCACAACCGCGGTATGTAGCTCCATCTTACGTGGCCCCCCGCTATGCTGCCCCAACTTATGCCGCACCCGTGCTGCCCAAACCTAAAAAGATTGTGAAAACAGCACGCGTGGCGCCCAAGACACCTGTTGCAACAACGGGTACAAAAGTTGCTTCTGCACCGCCCATTGCACCGTCCACAAAACCTACCGCCACGGTGGACTGTGATAAGGGTGCAGCGATTGTTTCCGGCTTTGGCTTTGATAATGTCAAAACCAAAGCCTGTGCGGCAGATACACTGGCCTATAATGCCGAGCGCAGCGGGCAACCTTTCGAAGTCAGCGTCAACCCCAAAACTGGCGAGTTGATTGCAGTGAAGAAGCTTCCAGCTCCGTCTGCACCACCGGTCAAAACCACCAACACCACCCGCACTGATATTTGATTCAACTCTTTGAATAATCCTAAGCGTCTTGTCTCGCCAGCAATGGCAGACTAGACGCTTAGGATGCAACTCTACCCCCTGCCTACCAACAAGGCCCCTAACAACATTCAATGCGTGGAAGTTTTGGCTGCCGGTGGCTTAAGGCTTCGCGCCGCTTATGCCATTCCAAAAAATCCCAAAGGCACAGTTTTGCTATTGGGAGGACGGGCAGAATTCATTGAACGTTATTTTGAAACCATGAATGATCTCATGCGCCGCGGCTATGCCGTAGCCACCTTTGATTGGCGCGGCCAAGGCGGCTCGCAACGCTTAATCAGCGGGTCGAATTATG
>DATCEN010000095.1:0-4825 GCA_036510015.1 Aestuariivirga sp. | reverse complement strand
CCTCGGCTTGCAGGGTGGGTATGAGTCCGTTGACTACAATGGCACGACGACCAACGCGATTACCACATCAACTAAATTGACCTATTCCTTCGGCGGCCCATCTTCGGGCGCACGCGGCAAGCTTTTCCGCAGCGGATTATTGAACTTCTTCTTCTAACGCGTCGTGCGCATAAAAAAGGCCCTGCGCGCTGGCCGGGCCTTCTTTGATTTCACAAAAACAATCTTATTTTTTCTTCGGCTTCAAGCTATCGCGGATTTCCATGAGCAGCTTGTCAGTTGAAGATGGGCCAGCCGGTGGCGCTGGAGGTGCTGTCTTCTTCATTGAGTTTGAAATGCTGACAAGAACGAACAAGAAAGCAGCGATGGCGATGAAGGCGATAACCGCTTGGATGAAACTGCCATATCCGAACAACGTGGCTTCTTTGGCAGCGGTGGCATAGTCAGGCGACTTGGTATCACCCGACAGAACCAGCCAATGGTCGGAGAAGTTTGTGCCGCCGGTGATCACGCTGATAATCGGCATCAACAGATCTTTGACCACTGAGGCGACGATGGCGCCAAATGCAGCGCCCATGACCACACCGACGGCCAGATCGAAAGCGTTGCCTTTGAACGCAAAATTCTTGAAATCATTCCACATAAGTTTTCTCCCCGCAGTTGATAATTTAGTTCAAGCCCCTTGCCTGAATAACACAGCACTTAAACTAATAGTTGACCTGTGCCAAGACAGCCACCCAAGGGTGACAAGATTGATCAGTAACCCGCTGTTACATCAACAACATTTGAAACGGGTTGGCCCGCGTTAAAAAGCCGGATCTCGCGGGCGACATAAGCGCAGATAGCAGCAGGATCGGAATCCGCTGCTGCATGAGGTGTTACCGTCACTTTCGGATGGTGCCAAAATGCTGATGTGGCGGGCAAGGGCTCTTGTCTAAAAACATCCAGAGTTGCTGCATAAAGTGTTCCATCATCAAGACCCGCCAGAATATCAGCTTCATTCTGCACGCGCCCGCGCCCGGCATTAATCAGGACAGGTGCTCCAAAAGGCCCACGCCGCGAGAGCCGCGAAAGTAAATCTCGATTGATCATGCCTTCGGTGTCTGTTGTTGCTGGCAATAGGCAAACCAAAATGTCTGTGCCGCCTAGAAACGCATTCATTCCGCTCTCACCTGAGAAACACTCAATGCCAGTGATATGTTTTGCGCTGCGGCTCCAACCGCGCACTTTAAAGCCCATCATCGAAAGTTTTGAAGCTGAGTCTTGGCCCAAAACACCAAGGCCCATCACACCCACTGAAAAATCTTTTGCTGTATGCGCAGCAAAACTATCCCACTTCGATAGCCGCTGATTGGTATCTAACCGACGTTGCTCTCTGGCGTGGATGAGAACATGCAATAATATATATTCACTCATGCGCGCGGTGAGATCAGCGTCCACCACCCGCAGCAGCGGAATATGTTTTGGCAATGTGCTATCGCGCAGCATGTCATCAACGCCAGCACCCAATGAGACCATCAATTTAAGATTGGGCAGGCTAGCCAAAAGCCCTGCCGGTGGCTTCCAACACGCGGCATAAGTGATTTCAGCCACATTGCCCAATTCTGGCCAACCACGCACATCAATATCGGGCAACGCCTTTTGCAGTTTGGCCACCCATTCTTGTGTGTCCCAAGTTGGCGTGATGACTGCAAGCACGCTCAAACCTCACCACCTTTGCCATTCACTGAATGCAAGAACGCCGCCGCCATCAAAGCCTTGGTGTAATCCGATTTTGGCGCAGCGAAAATCTCTGCGGCAGTTCCGTGTTCTTCCACTTTGCCGGCGCGCATCACAATCATCTCATTGGCCATGGCTTTCACCACTTTCAAATCATGGCTGATAAACAAATATGACAACCCATGCCTGTCTTGCAAGCGGCGCAAAAGTTCCACGACTTGCGCTTGCACACTCATATCCAAAGCAGATGTTGGCTCATCCAGCATGATAAATTTAGGAGACAGCGCTAACGCGCGCGCAATGGCAATGCGCTGGCGCTGGCCTCCGGAAAACTCGTGCGGATAACGGTGCATGTTAGCGGCGTCTAAGCCAACTTCTTGTAGAGCTTCAATCACGCGCGCTTCACGTTGTGCTGCAGTCATCGATGGATTTTGAATTTCCAACCCTTCACTCACGATTTGCAAAATACTCATGCGCGGGCTGAGTGATCCATAAGGATCTTGAAACACAACTTGCATATCTTTGCGCAAAGGTCGCATGAATTTTTCACGCATACCATCAATGCGTGCGCCGTTGTATGAAATGGCACCTTTTGACGCGATCAATCGTAAAATCGCTAAGCCTGTGGTGGTTTTGCCGGAACCGCTTTCGCCCACAATGGCCAGCGTTTCACCTTGGCGCAGATTGAGATCAAGTCCGTCCACCGCCTTCACATGGCCGATGGTCTTTTTGAAAAAGCCGCGCTTGATTGGATACCAAACTTTCAGGTTTTCAGTTTGCACAATAATGGGCGCATGTGGATTGGCTTTTGGTGGCAAGCCTTTGGGCTCTGCCGCCAGCAACATTTTTGTATAGTCGTGTTGCGGATGGGCGAACACATCAGCCGCCGCACCTTGTTCAACGATCTGCCCGTGTTGCATCACACAAATCTTGTCTGCCATGCGCCGCACGATGCCAAGATTATGGGTGATCAGGAGCAAAGCCATGCCAAATTCTGTTTGCAAATCTTTGAGCAGCTTTAAAATCTGTGCCTGCACGGTCACATCCAGCGCGGTGGTTGGCTCATCGGCAATCAGAATATCCGGCTTGTTAGCAAGCGCCATAGCGATCATTACACGCTGGCGCTGGCCGCCGGAGAGTTGATGCGGATAATCTTTCAAGCGAGACGCTGCTTCTCGAATGCCAACTTTTTCTAACAGCTCCACAGTACGGTTGCGCGCCGCCCCCCCGGTGAGACCTTGATGCAATAACAGCGTCTCACTGATTTGCTTTTCAACTGTGTGAAGCGGGTTCAGCGATGTCATCGGCTCTTGGAAAATCATGCTGATCGCGCGGCCACGCACTTTGCGCAAGGCCGGTTCGGCAGCCTGCAACAGGTCCTGCCCATTGAACAAGATTTGCCCTGTTGGATGTGATGCCGGTGGATATTGCAACAGTTTCAGAATTGACAATGCTGAGACCGATTTCCCAGAACCGCTCTCACCCACCAAGGCCAGTGTCTCGCCTTTGTTAAGGGTAAAGCTCACACCTTCAACAACGGCTCTGCCGCCAAAGGCCACGCTTAAATCTTTAACTTCAAGCAAAACCGTCATGTGAAAGTTTTTCGTGGGTCAAGCGCATCACGCGCCGCTTCGCCAATGAAAATCAAAAGCGTCAACATCAATGAACTGAGAAAGAAAATGCTGAGGCCCAGCCACGGCGCTTGCAAATTGTTTTTGGCTTGTGAAACCAACTCACCAAGCGATGGTGAGCCCGGCGGCAGGCCAAAGCCCAAATAATCCAGCGCGGTTAAAACAGTCACAGATCCCGCCACGATAAAAGGCATGAAGGTGACCGCTGAGACCACTGCATTGGGCAGCACATGGCGATACATGATCTTGGCATCGCCCAACCCCAGCGCTTTGGCCGCACGCACATATTCAAAATTGCGCGCCCGCAAAAATTCGGCGCGGATTAAATGCACCAGATGCGTCCATGAAAACAGGGTAAGAATGAATAGCAGCAGCCAAAAATTAGGCTGGATAAAGGCTGAGAGAATAATCAACAAATAAAGCGTGGGCACTGATTGCCAAATATCGATGAAGCGCTGCATCAGCAAATCCGTCCATCCGCCGAAATAGCCTTGCACCGCACCAGCAGCGATTCCAATCACCGAAGAAATCACCGTCAAGATTAAGCCGAAACCCACCGAAATGCGAAAGCCATAGAGCAAACGCGCAATCAAATCGCGGCCTTGGTCATCAGTGCCAAGCCAATTCATATTGCCAGCGATGCAACCTTCGTCTTGTGCTTTGAGAGGATATTTGGCGCAGGCCTCATCGCGGTTCATCAGATAAGCAGGCCGCGACGGCGCTGGCGTGGGCAGCTCATAATTTACAGTGTTGAACGAATAATGGATGAGTGGCCAGATCATCCAGCCATTTGCATTGATCTCATCTGCGTTAGTTGGATCGCGAAAATTTGTATTGGCCAGAAAGCCACCGAATTTTCTTTCATCATATTCATTCCACACCGGCCACAATATTTCGCCCTTGTAAGATGCAACCAGTGGCCGATCATTGGCGATGAGCGGTGCAAACAGTGAAAGGCCAAACAGGCCAATAAAAATCCACAAGCTCCAAAACCCTCGCGCATTTTTGCGAAACAGGGCCAAGCGCCGCTGGTTAAGAGGCGAGAGTTTCACTCAAACCTCCCGTGTTTCAAAATCGATGCGCGGATCAATCCACGTGTAGATGAGATCAGAAACAAGTGCCAGTAGCAGTCCCATCAAAGTGAACACCCACATGGATGCAAACACCACCGCATAATCGCGGTTCACGGTGGATTTGTAAGTGAGATAACCTAGGCCATCGAGTGAGAACACTTGTTCGATCAAAAGCGAGCCAGTGAAAAACGCGCTGATGAATGCGCCGGGAAAACCAGCAATCACCAACATCATGGCGTTGCGAAACACGTGGCCATATAGCACGCGGGATTCGCTTAGGCCCTTGGCGCGAGCTGTTACCACATATTGTTTGCGAATTTCATCAAGAAAGGAATTACGTGTCAACATGGTGGTGGTGGTGAACGCTGAAACACCCATAGCGATAATCGGCAGCGTGATGTGCCA
>DATCEN010000094.1:0-2749 GCA_036510015.1 Aestuariivirga sp. | reverse complement strand
ATTCGTCGTCGACTGAAACAGTTGCGCCATCGGCAAGAATATAGCCAGCACCCCGCGCCACGCCATACATGCCGAGCGTTCCAATAAAAGCCGGTACGCCGAGACGCGCAATCAAAAATCCATTTATGCCACCTGGAACTGCCGAGATCGCGATTGCCGCAAAGGTTCCAATGACGAGAGCCATCCCCGGCGGCATGTCGATGCCGACCATTCGCATGGCCTGTGCCATGACAACTGATGCCAGCCCCATGATGAACCCAACCGAGAGATCAATGCCGCCGGCGATGATCACCAAAGTTTCGCCAAGCCCAAGCAGCAATGGTGCTGACGAAAAAATCAAAATTGATTGAACGTTATAGGCGTTGAAGAGAAACGAGTTGCCATAAGCAATGCGCGCCCAGACATCAAAAAATACGACAAGGCCCGCCAAAAAAAACCATGACCAGAGGGCAGTCAGTGTTCCTGCTAAGTTGCGAGACAAGTTTTCAGATTTTAATTGTGTTTGAATTTCAGACATTTTGATTCCGGACATGAAAACACCACGAAACTTCTGCTCCGTGGTGCTGCGTTTTTACAATTATTCGCTGTAGATAAATTGGGCGACCTTTGGATCGCTCACATTATCTTTGGTCATCACGGTGAAGCCCGTGCCAATTTTTGCCGGCACGGAATGGCCACGCAATGCCGCAAGTGCGCCGACCACGCCGTAATAGCCCATCTCGTAAGGATGTTGGGCAATCGCCATGTCAACAAGGCCAGACTTCAAATCTGCCACGATGCGGGTTGGCGCATCGAAAGCCACGATTTTGATTTGACCTTTCTTACCTGCGGCTTTCACACCATCAGCTGCACCGAATGCTGAGAAAAGATTGGCTCCAAAAACACCCGCAAGATCTGGCGAGCGTGCCAGAACCGCCGCGAGTCGGGCTGAGCCCTTGCTGGCATCGTCGTCATTGAACTGTGTTTCAAGAACCTTGACGTTGGGATATTTCTTCATTTCGTCGATGAACCCGCGTTGACGAGCATCGGTTGCCGTAATTCCAGGTTTTACGTTGGCAACATAAACACTGCCTTTCTCGCCGATGGCCTTGGCAAGATTGTCAGCCGCAATGCGCCCACCCAATTCATTGTCGGAGGCAATATAAGAGGTGGCGAAATCACCATCACCAAATCCTTTGCCATAAACACCATCACCAATGAATTGATCGAGGGTCAAGATCTTGATGCCTTGATCACTTGCCGCCTTCAAAGTTGGCGTGAGTTGATCCTTGTCGACATTTGCAATCAAGATCGCATCGGGCTTGCGGGCGATAACAGCGTTAAGAACAGGCATCTGCAAGGTAACGTTCCAATCTGTTGCCCCTTGGTAGATCAAGTTGACGCCAAATTCCTTAGCGGCGGCTTCCGCACCTTTGTGCATGGTAATGTAGAAAGCATCGGTTGTGAGGCCAGGAATGAGAGCAACGGTAAAGGTCTTTTCAGCCCAGGCCATCGTCGAAGATGCAAGGCTTATGAAACTAGCCGCTGCCAAGAGTTTTAAAAATTTGGTCATGCGTACCTCCCAGTACATTTGGAGAAACAAAGAGAACCACTCTCCGCTCTCATTTTTATGTTTAACCAGTCTGATTTACTGGTATACCAGTATATTAGTAAAGCAATACAGCTGACTACGCAAGACTGGCGAAGTGATTTTCTTCGTGTAAAGAAAAAAGATCACGGACCTGAGGTGAAGACTTGAAAAAACCAGTAATTGACCGACAGCAAAACGCGCCGCGTCAGGTTTACGAAATATTACGTAGCCGAATTCAATCGGCCGAAATTGCGCCTGGAACTTCGATCAACGAACGCTATCTGACCGAACTTTTAGGCATAAGTCGTACGCCCATACGTGAAGCCGTCAAGAGGCTCGCGCAGGATGGCTTGATCACGATTATCCCAAATGTCGGGACGACTGTTGCGCTTGTAAATACGCAAAGAATTATCGAGTGCTGCGTGATCCGTCGCAGTCTGGAATGTGCAGCAATCGAGACTGCTGCAAAGAATTTTGATGCGGCGGCCGATCTAAAATTGAGCCAGTTGATAGATGAACAGGACAACACCATCACCACTGGGGATATGGTTCGCAATATCGCAGTTGATACGGAATTCCACTACACCATCGTCGGATTAAGTGGCTTCAATACCATTGAGAGCATTCTCAAGACCACAATGAGCGAAATTTTGAGAGTAAGACACCTCTCAATCAAACTTCCTGGTCGTTTGCGCCAGCCCATTATTGAACATAAAGCAATACTCCACGCCTTGAGGTCTGGAGATCCAATAAACTGTTCGGCTGCTATGCGAGATCATCTCGACAAGAGTTATTCATCTATCGTTGACGTAATTGACAACATATTGATCAAGTAATGGCCTTGGCCCGCGACTTTTTCAATGTGCGCATAGCCGGGTCAGTCTTGCCTTTCATTCAAACTCGATAGAGTGGAGACATCCCAGAGTGAGATTGCGTCCACTCGAGTTGCGGAATTGGCCGTAACAGCCCGTTAGGTTAAGGTGGACGAATTGGATTAAGCTTGATGGCCAAGTTCATCCAATTCAACGCGTCAGCGGGTCGGTGCCGGTTGTACGGCGCCCTCAATTGTCCCTGCTATTCTTTGATACCGCCCACCAGACCGTTGATGAAGTATCGTTGCAAAAAGACAAAAATGACGACGACCGGCATTGTTGTGATCAACACGCCCATCATTGCGAC
>DATCEN010000093.1:0-2753 GCA_036510015.1 Aestuariivirga sp. | reverse complement strand
TCGTTTTAACCGAATATGATGGCAGTGATGTTGATTTCGCCTCAGGCATTGCCAAACTCTACCCACATCTTTTGGCCTGTGATCAGTCAACTGGATGTGACGTGGCCATTGCCTCGCGTTATCCACTTGCTCTTCAGGATGGTTATTCAGGCATTCAAGGCCCAAATGTTGTTGCTGCGCGGTTGGGGCCTGATTATGCCAATTTACTTATCGTGGGCGTACATGCCTCACACGTCCCGAATGTAACGCTTCAGTTCGAAGAACTTTCGGCTTTGTCAAAACGTTTGGGGACTGAGCAAGGGCCGATGATTGTCACAGGCGATTTTAATGCCACAAGCCAGTCCCGCCTCGTGCAAGATTTTGGCAAGAGCCTTGATCTTACACAAACCGTGACGCTGCCAACTTTTCCAGCATACTTTGGCTTGCCGCAACTGGCTATTGATCAGATGATGGTGAGTTCTGGCATTATTAAATTGGGCCCGCAAACTGGCGGTTCAGCCGCAGGTTCTGATCACATTCCCATTGCGCGCAGCTTTGCGATACCAACTCCACGTTAGGTCTTTTAAACGCCAGCTTCTGCAGGAATTGAGCGGTCTAGTAATTGAGATCAGGCGAAATGCCGTCAGAATTACGGTCATTGGAAAAAGCACTGGTGCGCGCATCAAATTGCTTGGCGTGTAGCTGGCGCTGATAAATTTCGGTTTCATAAATGTCTGCGCGAGCAATGGCAGCGCGGTCGGCTGCCGAAAGATCCGATAACCCGATATTAGATGAGGAATAGCCCATGCCCGAGGGCAAGAACGTGTCAAAAGCATAGGCAGGTGAAACACCCGCCAAAATTACCGCAACAAAAGCCAATCTACGCATTTTCAACTCCACACTCATAACCAATAAACCATTTATTCGCCAAATACACGAAGAATCCGTTAAGTAAGTTTGGTGGGCAGAGGTGATTTAATTTTGCCTTTCGTGGCGCTTGCAAGTGAAACCAAATCGGGGCAAAGAGCCCTCATTCCCGGCAACGGGGATGTGGAAACGTGGCCGAGTGGCTGAAGGCAACGGTTTGCTAAATCGTCATACGCTGTAAGGCGTATCAAGGGTTCGAATCCCTTCGTTTCCGCCATTTTATGTTAACTCGTTGCTGAATTAGCTCGTTGTTTATAAAATGGCAGTTGAGCGCGCATGCAAATAATCTCGCGCTCCAATTCATCCAATTAAAGAAAATACTGTTGGGTAACCGCAAAGCTTGCAGTTCGGTGAGCGAGTTGACATAACTGGGTTGACTATCCCGCAGTCGTGCCGCAAATTGTAACAACGATTGATTAAGTGATCTGGATGCCTGTCCGGCTCCGTGCTTTTTTTAATTTCGGGGCGGTTTGAGGATTATGGCAAAACAACAAAATAGCGAAATGACTCTGCCTCCGATGCAGAACGTGGCACCCAAGCGCAAACCACGCACTTGGTTGCGGTTGCTGATCATGCTGGTGTTGGTCATCATCCTCATTGCCGCCATTGCCTTTGGGTTTTATCGCCACATTCAGACTCTGATCGCTTCCGCACCCAAGCCCACGCCTGCGACCGTCTCCACGATGGTCGCCGATGTCAGCGATTGGCAGCCGCAGATCACTTCGGTGGGCAACCTTGCTGCCGTTCAAGGCGTGGATGTCGCAACCCAAGTCGCTGGTGTTGTGAGTGACATTCCGGTGAAATCCGGTGGTACCGTCAAGGCCAATGATGAACTGGTGCAGCTCAATATCGATCCGGACAAAGCGCAATTGGCGTCACTGCAGGCGGCCGCCGATCTTTCAACCAAAACCCTGAAGCGCGACACTGACCTGCTGGCCACCAAGACCACGAGCCAGTCCGTAGTTGATGCTGATGCCGCAGACCTCGAGAGCAAGAATGCGCTCGTGGCACAGGCGCAGGCCTTGATCGCTCAGAAAACATTGAAGGCACCATTTGCCGGTGACCTTGGCATTGTGCAGGTCAATCTCGGCCAATATCTGTCGCCGGGCACCGTGATTGTGACAATTCAGGATCTGTCGGAAATGAATGCTGATTTCCTCGTGCCGCAAGACAAGATCGGCTCGCTGACTGCGGGCCTACCGGTAGCTGTCACCTTGACGAATTCAACCAAATCCTTCCCCGGCAAGATCACCGCAGTCACGCCGAAGATTGACACTTCGACGCGTAACGTCACCGTGCGTGCCACCATTGCCAATCCAGAAAAACAGCTAATCCCTGGCATGTTTGTAACGGTGGCCGTCGATGTCGGCCAGCCGCAGCAACTGCTCACTTTGCCGGTTTCAGCGATCACCTACAATTCCTATGGTGCCACAGTGTTTGTGGCCGACAAGAATGACAAGGGCGATAAAACAGCCAAACAGGTGTTTGTGACCACGGGCCAGACGCGTGGCGACCAGGTCGCCGTAATAAAGGGCATCGAAAAGGGCCAGGAAGTGATCACCAGCGGGCAGTTGAAGCTGAAATCGGGTGCTGCCATCGTGGTGGACAACACCGTGCAGCCGCCCAACGATCCCAATGCGAAGCCGCAGGAAAAGTGACGGCAGGCCATGAATTTTACTGATACATTCATTAAGCGCCCCGTCCTGGCGATGACAATCAGCCTATTGTTCATCGTGCTCGGCATTCGCGCCATGTCCAGCCTGCCGATCAACCAATATCCGCAGTCGCAATCCGCCGTGGTGACGGTAACCACCGCTTATCCAGGCGCTGATGCCGCAACCATCGCG
>DATCEN010000092.1:0-2064 GCA_036510015.1 Aestuariivirga sp. | reverse complement strand
GTGGCGCGTGCTGACCCGCATGGTCGAAGGCCGCGCTGAAAAGCGCGAGATCGATATGCTATTAGATGTCACCAAACAGATCGAAGGCCACACCATTTGTGCGCTTGGCGATGCTGCGGCTTGGCCAATCCAAGGCTTGATCACGCATTTCCGCCCTGTAATCGAAGCACGCATTGACCAATACACTTATCGCTCAACCAAAGACGGCGCAGTCCGTCATGCGGCGGAGTGATGTGATGCACCTCGCTGAACTCAACATTGGCAAATTCAAATATCCAACGTCGGATGTGCGCATGGCCGGCTTTATGAACAACCTTGACCGCATCAATGCGCTGGCCGAGCGCTCAGAGGGATTTGTTTGGCGTCTGAAAGCTGACGGAAGCAATAACGCAACTGACCTGCGGGTTGGTGATGATTATGCTGTCAACATGTCAGTATGGACTGATGCCAAATCTTTGGAAAATTATGTGTTCAAAACTGTCCATGCGCAAATTTATAAGCGCAAAGCCGAGTTTTTTGAGGCGATGGAAAAACCACATATGGTTTTCTGGAATGTGATTGAAGGCCATAGGCCAACTCTGGCCGAAGCGATGGACAAGTTGGAAGATTATGAAAAGAATGGCCCATCCGATCGTGCTTTCGGCTGGGCCGAAGTGATGGATATTGAACGCATGCGTTCACTAAGGTGTGCATAATGCCAAAGCTGAAAATAGACGGCGTAGAACTTGAAGTTGAAAACGGCACCACGCTGTTGCAGGCCTGTGAATTGGCTGGCAAAGAAGTGCCGCGCTTCTGTTATCATGAACGCCTTTCAGTGGCAGGCAATTGCCGCATGTGCCTAGTGGAAGTGAAGGGCGGCCCGCCAAAACCGCAAGCCTCTTGCGCTGTGTCAATCAACGATCTGCGCCCAGGCCCGAATGGTGAACTGCCGGAAGTTTTCACCAACACACCAATGGTGAAAAAAGCCCGTGAAGGTGTGATGGAATTCTTGCTCATCAATCATCCACTTGATTGTCCGATTTGCGATCAGGGCGGCGAATGTGATTTGCAGGATCAGGCCATGGCCTATGGGATCGACGCCAGTCGCTTCCACGAAAACAAGCGTGCTGTTGAAGACAAAAACTTGGGCCCGCTGGTCAAAACCAGAATGACCCGCTGCATTCAATGCACGCGCTGTGTGCGCTTCACCACTGAAGTAGCCGGCATCGAGGAAATGGGTGCCACTGGCCGTGGTGAGGATATGGAAATCACCACCTATTTAAACAAGGCGATTTCATCAGAACTACAAGGCAATATCATTGATCTTTGCCCTGTGGGCGCACTCACCTCTAAGCCTTATGAGTTTAAAGCCCGCTCCTGGGAATTGCGCAAAACTGAAACCATTGACGTGATGGATGCGGTCGGTTCTAACATCCGGGTGGATGCGCGTGGCCGCGAAGTGATGCGCATTCTACCGCGCATCAACGAAGATGTGAACGAAGAATGGATTTCTGATAAGACGCGTTTCGTTTACGATGGCTTAAAAACTCAGCGGCTCGATCAACCTTATGTGCGCGATATGGGCAAACTGCGCCCCGCCACTTGGGATGAGGCATTGAACCGCGCAGCTTCCAAACTCAAAGCAGCCGCACCTGGGCGTGTTGGCATTCTGTTGGGCGACCTAGTGGCAGCGGAAGAAGCTTTCGCGCTGAAAACAATGGCCGTGAAATTAGGCATCAACAATATAGATTGTCGCCAAGATGGCGGTCAACTTGGCGAAGTGGGTGGCCGCGCTGGGTATCTTTTCAACTCGGGCATTGCTGCAATCGAAGAAGCTGATGCCATCATGCTGATCGGCTGCAACCCGCGCCTTGAAGCGCCGGTGCTCAACGCCCGCATCAAGAAACGCGCCAACAAGGGCGGTTGTTTGATCGGCGTTGTGGGCGAGAAAGCCGATCTCACATACAACTACGCTTATCTTGGCGCCGGGCCAGAAAGCCTTGAATCTTTCGTCAATCATCCGCCTGCGAAAGCACAAAAGCCCATGTTCATCATCGGGCAGGGCGCTTTGGCGCGGCCTGATGG
>DATCEN010000091.1:0-8990 GCA_036510015.1 Aestuariivirga sp. | reverse complement strand
GAATTGGATAAAAAAGTGATGGTCGCCGGGCAGGCCCGCTTTTTGAACATGGCGCAGCGCATCACGCACAACACCGCGCAGGGCGTTTTGCGCCAAAAGGTCATAGCGCATTAAATCTTCAGGCATCGTTTCCGGCTTTGCATTTATGGATTGGTGATTATGGTTGGCGGCGAAGTATTCAGAGACTCAGGCCAATATAGCCAGCCTCGCCTGATAGTCACGCCAGATTTAATTGATTTTTGCTTGACTGTTAAGCGCTATTTGTGTTTGGCCAGAAAAGCGTCAATGCGGTTTTGGGTTTCGGGCAGGCCGATGTTTGTGGCCATGCAGTTTGAAGCGGTTTGGTAAGCAATAGCTTCATCTTGCTGAAGTTGTTGCCAAAAAAGTCTCTTGCCCAAGCTGACGGCGTCTGCCTGTTTGCTGGCAATGGTGGTGGCCATTTTCAACACATGGGCGGAAAGCTCAGCCGCTGGCACGACGGCATTGATCAGACCCAAATCGCAAGCGCGCGCGGCGTTGATTAAGTCGCCGGTCAGCAACAATTCCAACGCTTGCCTTGGCGGCACGGCGCGCGACAGGGCAACGGCTGGCGTGGAACAGAACAGGCCGAGGTTGATGCCGTTGACACCGAATTTGGCGTGGTCTGCCGCATAGGCCAGATCACAAGACGCTACCAACTGGCAGCCTGCTGCCACTGCTGCTCCTTGCACTTGGGCGATGACCGGCTTTGTGGCTCGTCGAATTGATAACATCAGGTGCGAACACCGCTCGAAAAGTTGATCAAAATAGGGTTTATCTTCGTGGGTGCGCATCTCTGCCAGATCATGGCCAGCGCAGAAAATCTTGCCCTCAGCGGCAATGATGATGACGCGTGTATTCCCATCAGTTTCAACCTGCTGCAAGGCGGTTTCGAGTGCGCCGAGCATGGCTTCGCTCAAGGCATTGGCGGCTTCGGGGCGGGCCAGAGTGAGGGTTGCTATGCCACCTTCGATTTTAGTTTTAACCAGCAAATTGTGCATGAGATGGGCCGTTAAAAATGAAAGGCTGGAAAATGAAAGTGCTGGCTTCTGTTGCCAGGTGCCAGCGAACCCCGCCTTAGACTGCAAAGCCCAAGGACTTAAGTTCGGTATTTCGCGCTACATTAAGCAGCGAGAGCAACCGGTGCAAAGTTATCGTTTGCAACTATAAAATGACCCGATAACGTCGGTATCATCACGAGCAAAAAACCCACCTTTACACCCCCGTCGATCCTGTTTCGCCCCCATCAAAGCCGTTTTACTTAAAACGGCAGGAGCCCTAACGCAGATTGAAATCAATCTGCTTGCGGGCCTGTCGCCGATTGCAAGCAATCGGCTTTGGTGGAGGCGCCGGGTACTGCCCCCGGGTCCGAATGGCTTATTGCGTAGGCCGTTTATCACTATAGTCTGCCCCATTGCTGGGACGAGCAGCCCTAATATAGGTGGCGGGGCCTAGAATTGAAAGCCCCTTATATTATCGGCGGGAAGCTTCTTGCGGACTGCCCTTTTTATTGAAGGGAAGCCGCAGTAGCGCTGCCCTTTTGGTTTGGAATCGGCTAAGCAGCGACCATGCAGCAATATCTCGATTTGATGCGCCATGTGCGCGATCACGGCACCAAGAAAACCGATCGCACTGGAACCGGAACCTTATCAGTTTTCGGTTACCAGATGCGCTTTGATTTGAACGCGGGCTTTCCGTTGCTGACCACCAAGAAATTGCATTTGCGCTCCATCATCTATGAGCTTCTGTGGTTCATTCGCGGTGAAACCAACATCAAATATCTCACCGATAATAAAGTTTCCATTTGGAACGAGTGGGCCGACAAAAACGGTGATCTTGGCCCGGTCTATGGCGCGCAGTGGCGCTCATGGCCGGCGCGTGATGGCGGCACCATTGATCAATTGGCGCAAGTGATCGAGACGATCCGCAAAAAACCAGATTCACGCCGCATGATGGTGACGGCGTGGAATCCTGCGGATGTAGATAAAATGGCACTGCCGCCATGTCACTGCCTGTTTCAGTTTTATGTGACTGACGGCAAACTCTCCTGTCAGCTCTATCAACGTTCCGCCGACATATTCCTAGGCGTGCCGTTCAACATTGCCTCTTATGCATTGCTCACCCATATGGTGGCGCAAGTGACGGGTTTGGGGGTTGGCGATTTTGTACATTCACTGGGTGATTCACATTTGTATTTAAATCATTTGGAGCAGGCTGAAACGCAGTTGGCGCGAAAGCCGCATGCGCTGCCCAAGCTTCACATCAAACGCAAGGTTGAGAGATTGGAAGATTTCGTGTTCGAAGATTTTGAGATTGAAGGCTATGCGCCAGACGCCGCCATCAAAGCGCCGGTGGCCGTATGAATATGTTGAGCGTGTTGCTGGGTGAAGATTTCAACAAAGCGATGAAGCAGTGGCTTTATCCCACAGAGCCAATGCAGGGCTTGTTACGATCAATTTTGTTGATGGTACCGCTTTTTGCATTCTTTGCAGTGTTGCAATCAGTGTTCGGGGTGATTGCCGATGTGGCGGTTTATCACGCCGATTTGAGCTCATTCAAAGTCATCGGCGATAACGCCAAGACAATGTCAGATTTATCAAGCCCACAGATGGACGATTTCATCAAAGCCATGTTGATCGGCATGTTTCCAGCAGCGGTCATCACGGTATTTCTAACCGTGGCGGCTTCGCATTTGGGATTGCCCAAACTGAAGGGCACCTTGCCGTTGCACTGGCCCAAGATTGGCGTGTTAGGATGGGTGGTTATTATTGGAGTGTTTATCCCCGTAGTATTTGGCATCAGCATTGGATTGTTTGCGGTTATGGGGGTTAATCCTGACACCTATGGTTCAGGTCTGGTTGAAAAAGCTTTGGTTGGTTTGGCGGATGAACCGGGGCTATTTTTCCTGGCATTGCCGGGCACCGTATTGGGCGCACCTTTGGTGGAAGAAATTCTGTTTCGCGGTGTGTTATTTGCAGGCCTGCTGCCACGCTTGGGGCGTAGCCTGACTGTTATTATTACGTCTGCCCTGTGGGCAGCGGCCCATCTCGGCGCTGCCCCGCCGATGTTTGCACTCTCGATTTTCTTTATGGGAATTTTGCTTGGCTGTTTGTTGTTGCGGTTCGGCTCTCTGTGGGTGACCATTGGCTGCCATACGGCATGGAACCTTGTTGTCACACTAGCGCTATTTTCAGCTGGGTCTAGTTCATGATCATTTCGCTGGTCTATGCCGTTTCAAAAAATGGCGTGATTGGCGACAAAGGTGGCTTGCCGTGGCATGTGCCTTCTGATCTCAAACATTTTAAAGCGGTGACCTTGGGCAAGCCCATCATCATGGGCCGCAAAACCTGGGAAAGCTTGCCGCGCAAACCTTTGCCGGGGCGTTTGAACATTGTGTTGACTAGGGACGCCGGGTTTGCCGCCGAAAGAGCTTTCGTGGCAGGCAATGTGCCAGCCGCGCTGGCTTTGGCTGGGCAGGCTGAAGAAATATGCGTGATCGGCGGCGCAGAGGTATTCAAGGCATTTTTACCCAGCACACGGAAGATTTATCTCACCCGCATTTTAGCCATGGTAAAAGGTGATGTTATGATGCCGGAGCTGGATGCGGCTATGTGGCGCGAAGTTTCACGCTCAGGCTCTTTGCAGGCGCAAGGCGACAGTGCTGCTTATGAGACATTGGTTTATGAGCGGCGATGAATTAGGAATGGAGTTTGAACATGCGGTTTGCAAGACGTGCATCTTTGGCAATTGGTTTGGCAGCGCTGGCAGTGGCGGCTGTGCCGCTACAGCCTGTTAATAAGGCGCAAGCCGAAGTTTCTCTAAATTCATTGCCTGATGTGGCCGACCTTGTCGAAAAACTTCTGCCCGCTGTTGTTGAAATCTCGGTGCAATCAAGAAACCCCAGTGCGGGCGATGGTGCCAGCCCGCTGGATGAAAACCCATTTAAGAATTTCTTTGACGATTTCTTGAAGCGCAAACAGGGCGACAACGTCAAGCCATCACCCGACAAAGACGCACCAGACAAGGACGCGCCTGAACAGAATAACCATGATGTGGTGAATTCTATGGGTTCGGGTTTTATCATTGATCCCAAGGGACTGATCGTTACCAATAACCACGTCATCGCCGATGAAATAAACATTCAAGTTCATATGCAAGATGGCACGGTGTTAAAAGCCGAGTTAGTGGGCCATGATCCCAAAACTGATATTGCTGTTTTGCGGGTGAAGCCAGATAAAGATTTGCCTTTCGTGCAATTTGGCGACAGCGACAAAGCGCGCATCGGCCAATGGGTGATTGCCATTGGCAATCCGTTTGGTTTGGGTGGTTCAGTTTCGCTTGGCATTATTTCAGCCAAGGCGCGTGACATTAACTCCGGCCCTTATGACAATTATTTGCAAACTGATGCGGCCATCAACAAAGGCAATAGCGGCGGGCCACTATTTGATCTTGAAGGCCATGTCATTGGGGTGAACACCGCGATCTTCTCGCCCACTGGTGGCTCAGTCGGCATTGGCTTTTCAGTTCCAGCCGATGAGGCCAAGCCAGTGGCCGATCAACTCATCAAGTTTGGTGAAGCAAGGCGCGGTTGGCTGGGCGTTAAACTACAAAGCCTGACACCTGATGTGGCCGAAGGCTTGGGCTTGGATAAAGATAAGTTGTCGGGCGCATTGGTGGCCGATGTGACGGTCGGCGGGCCTTCAGACAAAAGTGGACTTAAGGCTGGTGATGTCATCATCGGTTTTGATGGGCGCACTATTGACACTGGGCGCACTTTGCGGCGCGTGGTGGCGGAAACCGAAGTGGGCAAAAATGTTGAAATCAAAATCATTCGTGATAAAAAAGAGCAGGTGGTGAATGTCACGCTCGGGCGTTTGAAAGACGATGAAAAACAGGCCGCTGCTTCCGATACCCAAAAAACCCCCGAACATGCGGCACCAGTTGCTGTTGCTGTGTTGGGCATGAGTCTTGCTGATATCAGCGATGAATTGCGCACGAAGTTCAAACTTGATGACAAAATAAAAGGCGTGGTGGTGACGGATGTTGCCACTGGCAGTGTTGCTTCAGACAAGGCCATCATGCCGGGTGATGTGGTGCAAGAGGCTGGCGGCAATAAAGTGGCCACTGCCGGTGATGTTGCTGATGCCGTGGCGCAGGCGATTAAAGACGGAAAGACTTCAATTTTGATGTTGGTGGCGCGGGGCAGCGATGCTGGACAAACGCGTTTCTTGGCTCTCAAATTGAAACAATAAATGCCCAAGGCTCAAGAGGTGAAAGCCTAGCCTTTAAGTCGCACCATTATTTCGCCAGCCAGCGCACGCGTGGCAACGCGCAAATTTTCGGAGGGGAAGTCGGTATTATAACGCGCCAGCACTGTAGCGCAGACGTCACCCAATGGACCAATCGAAGTTGGAGTTGAAAGGGCAGCCATCGTGGCAAATGGTAAGAAATAAGCGCGCTTGCCCTCTTCTTGTTTGGTGAGGTTCTCAAGACGCATCCAATCATCGGTGCGTTTACCTAGCTGAGATGCCTCGCCATCATCAAGGCCCATGGTAATGCGGCTAATGGTGAGACGGTCATAAATGTTGCCGCTGGTTGGCATGCGCGGATAGAGATTGCCAAAGGCCATCACCACAATTTCAAACATGCGCTCACGCAACGTGGTTTCTGGCGGTGGCGGCGCATCAATGCCGGGTTCTGCCATAGCAGCGGTGAGTTGGGCGATCAGCGGTTCAATGTCTTGCATGGCGCGTTCTTGCCATGTTGATATTGGCGAAGCGTTAAGATTTAGAATTCTTCTTTTTATGGGTGCGCAGTATGTGTTCGTGCTTGGGGTCATAAAGCGCTGAATCGCGGAAGGTGGAATGGCCGAAAACATGGCCCACAAGAACCAGCGCGGTTCTTGTGAGTTTTGCGGCGCGCACCTTTTTGGCAATGGTGCTTAAAGTGCCATGGATGAATTGTTCGTCAGGCCAACTCACACGGTAAGCCACAACCACAGGGCAATCCGCACCATAATGCTGGGTGAGGGCGCGCTCAACATATGCGAGATTACGAACCGAAAGATGAATGGCCAGTGTGGCTTTTGACGCACCCAGCTTTTCCAATTCTTCGCCCGCTGGCATGGCCGAGGCCTTCATCGTTGTTCTGGTGATAATGATGCTTTGCGCCACCTCAGGCAAAGTGAATTCAGTTTTAAGGGCGGCGGCGGCGGCGGCAAAAGCGGGCACACCGGGGGTTACGTCATAGGGGATGTTCAGGGCATCAAGCTTGCGCATCTGTTCGGCTATCGCGCCATAGATAGACGGATCACCCGAATGAACCCGGGAAACGTCTTGGCCATTGGCATGCGCGGATTTAATTTCATCGATGATCTGATCCAAATGCAAGGGTGCAGTATCGATCACTCTTGCATTAGTGGGCGCTGCCTTGACAATCTCCTCTGGTACAAGCGAACCAGCATAGAGGCACAGCTGACATTTTTGAATCAACTTCAAGCCGCGAATTGTGATGAGATCAGCAGC
The DNA here is from genome assembly GCA_036510015.1 of Aestuariivirga sp. Taxonomy (GTDB): domain Bacteria; phylum Pseudomonadota; class Alphaproteobacteria; order Rhizobiales; family Aestuariivirgaceae; genus Aestuariivirga. The sequence continues at coordinate 2,448 of DATCEN010000091.1, read as the reverse complement.
GCCTGGGCCTGCACCGATGAAGTGAACTGTCATAATGGGCTCATTTTCTTTGCATAGCCGCGAGGCGTGTAGGCATAAGTTCTGCCATCGCCGCGTTTGAAGGCCTTTGATTGTGAAGAGCCGACCATAACAAGGGTGAGCATATCCACTTCCTCAGGGTTGAATTCATCAAACCTGCGTATACGGACATTTTCTTCTGGCCGGCCCAGATTGGTGGCGATCACGACTGGAGTATCAGGACGACGATGTGGTTTCAAAATCGCGAATGCCTTTTCGATTTGGTCGCGGCGTTTGATTGAGCGTGGATTGTAAAATGAAATCACAAAGTCACCTTCAGCTGCGGCATGCAAGCGCTTCTCGATAGCTGCCCATGGGGTGAGCAAATCAGACAGTGAAATGCAGCAGAAATCGTGGCCGATCATCGCGCCCACTTTGGCTGATGCGGCTTGGAAGGCCGAAATCCCGGGATGAACTTCAACTTCAACGCGGGTTGGTTCACGGTCAATCAATTCATAAACCAAGGCAGCCATGGCATAGATGGCAGCATCGCCAGAGCAGATCAGGGCGACGCGCTTTCCAGTTTTTGCGAGTGCGATGGCTTTGCGGCAGCGGGCTTCTTCATCGCCCAATGGAAAATCATGCCGTGTTTGGCCGTGGCGCAGGTTTTCAACAAGATCCAAATAGAGCGAATATCCCACCCATTCACTGGCAAACCACAATTCGAAGTCAACATTGGGTGTCATCATGCCCGCTTCGCCCGGGCCGATGCCAACGACGGCGATGTGGCCGCGGCGGCGGCCAGCGTGGAACTCAAAATCATCGTGATGTGCAGCTTGGGCGATGGCGATTGTGGCGTGTTTGGATTTGGTTTTTGCAACGATCAATTTACCGTTGGGGCCAACGAGAGCGAGAGCTGCGGCTTCGGCCACGCTTGGTGTTCCCACTTCATCTTCAACAATTTTGGAGGGAGACGTGATACGGTGTTGCTCAGTCTTCAACTGCTCGGCTGTAAAATAGAAATTATTTCCAAATTGTTCAATTGCTGGCTCGTCTTCTTTGAGATCAATGGAGCCATATTGATGGATGCTATGTTCGACAATATTATGCGCTGTGAGTGTGTCTTGTAACAACTGCTTAACCTCTGCCGGATCAGTGCCACGTTCGCAACCTATACCAACTGCGAGAACGCGGGGGTGATAGACCAAATGTTTTGGTCCACCAGCTTTGCGATAGATTGTGAGCTCTTGTGTCACTTCTTCACCGCGCAGGCGAGCTGCGGTAGCCGATTTCATGTCTTCAGGATTGGCTAACACGATGCCTTCGCCGGACTCGTCAAAAGCCTCACCAAACATAACATCGCTGGCCGTTGTGATGGCGGCATGACCTTTGGTTATTTCCGCAATTTTCCGCCCCAAATCATTTGCACCGTGGTGGCCGCCAATGAGGGGCACAATGGACGAACCATCTTCTGCAACTGAGATCAGCGGCGGCTCCCGCAGTTTGGATTTGAGCAAAGGGCCAATAGCGCGAATGAGAATCCCAGAAGCGCAGATGCCGATGACAGCATGTGACATGCGCCAAGCGCGTGCTATGCCTTGTACCGCCTGTTCATAATGTTTGCCGCAGCCCACAAGGCCCTCCGGCCCATGAATATCGCCGCCGATTTCGGCTTTGATTTTTTGCGCCAGCGGCAAAGCCGATGCACCGAGAATAAAAATAGCGATACGGCGGCTGCTCATTTGCGCCTCACCATAATCGTAGTGAAATAGGGCAGGGCGTCTTCGGCGATCTCATCTACTTGGGCGATGGTTTGCCTATCGGTTGTGGCGTGGGATACGGCAGTGGCTGAAAGGCCGAGTTCGGCCAATACTGCTTTCACTTTGGTGAAGTGGCGGCCCACTTTAATGATGGCCGCGCTCTGAGCAGTTTTAAGTTCAGCGATGAGCTGTTCGGCAGACATGGTGGCGGGCAAAACTTTCAAAACTTCGTCGCGTTCCCCCAAAGGCTGGCCCAATTCAGCGGCGATTGCCGTAATAGAGGTTATGCCGGGCACGACAACCGTTTTATGTGATCTGTGCAGACGATCATATAAATACATGAAACTACCATAGAAAAATGGGTCACCTTCGCACAGAAAAACAACTTCTTTGCCTTCGGCAAGCGTGGCGGCAATGCGTGCCGCACCCGCGTCATATGCGGCCATGGCGGGTTCACGCTCCACCCGCATGGGCATGTCAATTGCGATGGTTTCAAATTTATCCGGCAAAAAAGGGCGGGCGATTTCGAGCGCCATGCTCTCGCTGCCATTGGCGCAGAGATAAGCGATGACCTCAGCGCCAGAGATCAGCCTCCAAGCTTTGACCGTCATCAATTCAGGATCGCCCGGGCCAACGCCAACTCCGTGTAATGTGCCGCTCATGGTTTCACCATGCGCCATTGGGTGACAGG
>DATCEN010000090.1:0-6913 GCA_036510015.1 Aestuariivirga sp. | reverse complement strand
CTGCATGCCGCGCGCAAAAGCTTTCTCGCCGATCAGCGTTTTCAACATGCGGCAAATCTCAGCGCCTTTCTCATAAACCGTTGCGGTGTAGAAATTGTTGATCTCGATATATTCAGATGGCCTCGGCGGATGTTGCAGCGGGCCTGCGTCTTCTGGCATTTGACGGTTTCGCAAATCCTGCACATCATCAATGCGCTTCACGGCGCGTGAACGCAGATCTGAAGTGAATTCTTGATCGCGAAAAACCGTGAGGCCCTCCTTCAGGCAAAGCTGAAACCAATCACGGCAAGTGATGCGGTTGCCCGTCCAGTTGTGAAAATACTCATGTGCAATGACGGCTTCGATCAGCTCAAAATCGATATCTGTTGCCGTGTCAGGCCGTGCCAAAATATATTTATCGTTGAAAACATTCAGGCCTTTGTTTTCCATCGCCCCCATGTTGAAATCTGAAACCGCAACGATGTTGAACACATCTAAATCGTAAGCTCTTGAAAAGGCCTCTTCATCCCATTGCATCGCGGCTTTCAAAGATTGCATGGCCCAAGCGCAACGGTCTTGCTTGCCTTGCTCCACATAGATGCCGAGCGCCACGTCGCGCCCTTCCATTGTTGTGAAGCGGCTTTCAACTTTCGCCAAATTTCCGGCCACCAAAGCGAAGAGATAACTGGGCTTAGGATGTGGATCATGCCACTCGGCAAAATGAAAATCAGTTCCTGCAATCGGCCCACGCGCTTGTGGATTTCCATTGGAAAGCAAAATGGAAAGGCTTTTCTCAGCTTCAATGCGAACGCGGTAGGTGGCTAATACATCTGGTCGATCATAAAAATAGGTAATACGGCGAAAGCCTTCAGCCTCGCATTGCGTGCAATAAATGCCGTTCGACATGTAAAGACCAGAAAGCGCTGTGTTGCTGGCTGGCGCACATTCCGTTTCAATTTCTAGGGTGAAGCGCTTTTGCGGCACCCTTTTGATCGTCAGGTTTGCGTTCTCGCAGGTATAATCCCCGGCAGCCAGAATGTTTCCATCAAGTGTGATTGAAATGAGTTTGAGCTGTTCACCATCCAATCGTAAGGCCCCATGGGTTTTGGATTTCGGATTGGGCCGCATCTGCATTTTGCTCACAACCCGCGTGGCTTGCGGCTTTAGGCGAAATGTAAGATCGACCGTATCAATCAAATATGGCGTTGGCAGATAGTCTTTGAGGCGAATGGTTTTTGGCGTGGGTTTGGGCATCTTAAGGCTCCGTGCCGCGGTTGCGGCGGTGTTTAAACTTGTTTAGCTTGCCAAGCATGAAACACAAGAAACTACTCACAAAAATGTTTGCTGCTGCCGTAGCCGCGGCCCAGCCCTCCAAAGTTATCGCACAACACCTACCAGCCAAGCCAAAGGGCCGCGTGATCGTTGTGGGTGCAGGCAAAGCCAGCGCAGCAATGGCGGCAGCTTTTGAAAAAGCCTGGCGAGGCAAAGTGGAAGGGCTTGTGGTCACACGTTACGGCTATAGCGTTCCAACCAAACATATTGAGGTGGTTGAGGCGGCCCATCCTGTGCCCGATGTGGCGGGGCAAACGGCCGCAAGCCGGATGCTGCAACTGGTGCAAGGGTTGACTAAAGATGATTTGGTCATTGCGCTTATGTCGGGCGGCGGGTCATCACTTCTTAGCCTGCCTGCACTTGATCTTACCCTTGAGGAGAAGCAGGAAGTGAATGCGGCTTTGCTCAAATCCGGCGCGCCCATTGCAGAAATGAATGTGGTGCGAAAACATTTATCGGCCATCAAAGGTGGCAGATTGGCGCAAGCGGCTTTTCCGGCGCGGGTTGTTTCTCTCGTTATTTCTGACGTTCCGGGCGATGATATTTCCGCCGTGGCCTCAGGCCCCACTGTGGTTGACCCATCAACTTTTGCACAGGCACGTGCCATCGTCGCTAAATATGGTTTGGATTTGCCTGCAGCGGTGCAACACCATCTGGTACAGGCAGTGGATGAAACGCCAAAGCATTTAGCCAATGCCAAAGCCATTCTCATCGCCTCGCCGCAAAAATCTTTGTTGGCGGCAGCAGAGGTCGCCCGCAAGGCCGGCTATCACCCGCTTATTCTTGGAGATTCACTTGAAGGCGAAGCGCGTGACGTTGGCATTGTTCATGCTGGCATCGCATTGCAAGTGAAACGTTTTGGCCAGCCTGCGCGCAGGTCTTGTGCAATTCTGTCTGGCGGTGAAACCACTGTAACTGTGCGCGGGCAAGGCATCGGCGGTCGCAATGTGGAGTTCTTGTTGAGCCTGGCAATTAAACTTCAGGGCATGAATGGCATCTCTGCCTTGGCAGCCGATACTGATGGCGTTGATGGTGGTGCAGAAGTGGCGGGAGCGTTTATAGGCCCTGACACATTATTGCGCGCGCGCGCCTTAGGGATTGATCCAGTGATGGAACTCGCCAACAACAATGGTCATGGCTTTTTTGCCAAGCTCGGCGATCAATTGATCTGTGGCCCCACACTTACCAATGTGAATGATCTGCGCGTGATCTTGATCGACTAGCGCATCGGACGGGGAAGTGGAATCACTTGCGAAGTGAACGATGCACCAGATTAAAAATGTTAGAGCAACTTATCGACCGTCAGTTGCTCAAATAAAAAGCCCCGCATTTCTGCGGGGCCAATCAAGATATATTCAAAGTATAAAAAGCTTAGATTGCTTCTTTAACTTCCTTGGCGGCGCGGAAAGCCAGCTTCTTGGAAGCCTTAATTTTGATTTGCTCACCGGTGGCTGGGTTGCGACCGAGACGGGCAAGACGCTTCTTAACTTGGAAAATGCCAAGTCCAGTTACGCGCACTTTGTTGCCCTTCTTGAGGTGCTTTACAACGGAGTTAACAAAGTCAGACAACAGCAGAGCTGTGCTCTTCTTTGACATTTCGTGCTTTTCCGCGAGGTCAGCACTGATCTTGGTCAAAGATACAGTCATAATCTTTTCATCAGCCATGGTTCTCTCCTTTTGGCAGTTTGCGAATCACTATCGAGGTAAGTTACCGAACTGTTACCAGCTAGAAAACCCTTATTTTTCGAGGGTTTTTTGCATCGCAATGCAGAATTCGTTGAAAATAAACGGTTAATTTTGTGTTAACGCGTTAATCATCCGTAAAATCAGTATGTTAAACGAAGTCGGTGTGGTTTTTTAACGGAATTGGTGCAAGGCAATGCTTGCGTTCCAGGGCACTAAGATTCGCTCTTCGTGCCTCTTCATTGCGCGTTGACATGTTGTTTTGATGCACACGAATGGCCACCGCCACATCATTTTGATGATGCAGATTAAAGCCGCCGCGCGCCACGCGCAGGTACCAATCCCAATCCCAATAGTAAGGCAGGCTCTCATCAAACACGCCAAGCTTCTCATGAATGGAACGGCGATAGCAGACAGCGGAAATGAGAATTGTGTTGTCGCGCTCCAGAGATTGCGCAGTGGCATTTTGATCAAACAATTTCACTGTACCATCTGCAAACCGCATTTCGCCATTGGCGAAATAAAAATCCGTATGCTGACGAAATTCCGTTCTCGCTTTTGCCAAGTGCCTTGCATCAATAAAGAAGTCATCGTCATCTAGAAATGCAACAAATTCACCTTTTGCATGCGCCACACCAAGGTTGCGGGCTGGCACGGCCGTGCGCTTTTGATTTTCAAGAATTCTAACGCGCTTGTCGCTGAATGAAATGTTGAGTGGTTCTCCGTCATTCACCACCAGTAATTCCAAGTCCACATCTTGTTGTGTCAACACGCTGGCCACGGCCTCTTGCAAATAGTGCTCGCGGTTGCGGGTGGGGATAATCACGGAGAACTGCGGGCTCATCGGCGGCGCAACCAATTCACATTGGGATGGGCAACGGGTTCCTTGGAACGCCAAAAATAGCCGCGGAATATTTCGCCATAACCCAGCTTTAAATAATTGCCATTACGCTCAACCAACCGTGCTTTTTCTTCAACATAATAAGCCGGCAATTTATACCACGCGATTTTTGGCCGCTCATGGTGTGCAATGTGCAAATTATTGTTGAGAAATAATAAAGCCCAAAATGCCGACGCCTCAACCAATATTGTACGGTGGCCAACATCTTCTGCGGCTTGATGTTCGCAGAATGAACGCACCAGTGAAAGTGAGATGGAAGGATAGGCGATCAATAAAATATATTGCCACACTGGCATTGCGCACCACACCACAAAGGAAATGACCAGTACGCTCGAAACACCAAACGCCAACCAACACTTGCGGCCCTCCGTCCTTCCCTTCAACAAGACGGAAAATTCTTGCCCCCAAAATTGAATGATGCTGATGGCCGGGCCAACCAGCATGCGGCCCATGAGGGTATTATTGAAATTATGCAGCGCTTTGCGCCATCCAGGCATAGCCTGCCAGTGATCCGGCAACAGATAATAACTTTCCGGGTCGCGCACTGGGCAGGTGAGATTTAGATCATTGTGATGTGCAAGATGCAAATCGCGGTACCTGCCATAAGGCAACCAAAGCTGTGGCGAGATAAACACCAAAGCCTCGTTCAAGCGGCGTGAGCGTGTTGGGTGGCCATGCAAGGCTTCGTGCTGCAATGAGCCATGAAGGCAGCCAAAGTAAGCGCCAATCGGCAAGATGATCCACCATGCCAGTGCGGAATGAAACCATACCAGGCCGGCCAGAACGGCATAGTCGAGCGCTAACATGGCCAGCGTAGGCCATTCCATGCGCGCAGCGACGTTTGACCTTATGGCTTGCATTTTAATCACACAGACTTTCTATTGCCATCATATCACTTCGACAAGAGCCATGATAGCCAACATGTTCGCCACAGCTTCACTGCCCATGTATGACTGGCCAGAAATTCGCGCCGCCACAGATGCGTTCTGGGCGGGCCTGGCGCGCCATGCTGGATTGGTTGGTGAACTGACGCGAAACGATGCCTATGATGCTTTGTGGCGCGATCCGGCACTGCTCTTCAGCCAAACGTGTGGTTATCCCTTCACCCATGAATTCCGAGGCAAACTTAGCTACATAGCAACACCACATTATGCAGCGCAGGGCTGCGAAGGCGCCAACTATTCAAGCTTCATCTTTGCGCGCGAATCCTTGCCCGCATCACACTTTGGCAATGCCAAGTCTGCGGTGAATAGTTTGGATTCCATGTCGGGAATGTTGGCGTTGAAATTGGCGTTTGCCAATCAGGAGACCCCATTGTCCAAACCTCTTATCACGGGAAGCCATGTGGCTTCCCTTGCGGCGGTGCAATCTGGCCAAGCTGATGTGTGCGCCATTGAGGCTGTAGTGGTTGCACTTGCGCGCCGCCATCGTCCACATTTGTTGCAAGGCCTGCATGAAATTGCCCGCTCGCCGCTTGTGCCGGGCCTACCCTTTGTGACGAGAAGTGGCGATGTCACCCAACTGCGCGAGGCCCTGCAAAAAGCATTTGCCGATCCATCTTTAGCTAACGCACGCGAAGCGATGATGATGACAGGTTTTTCAATTCTACCCACTGGCGCCTATGATGTAATTCTTCAACGAGAAGCCGAACTATAATTTTTTCGGCACAGTTTCATTCTCACCGATGCGCGCGGCCGCGAATTCTTCACGCATTTCGCAGTGTCGGGTGAGGGCATGTAGTTTGATATATTTATCTGCGGGAAAAAATTCCGGCAAACGCAACTTCAAATGTGACAACATACACCCAATGGTGATATCGGCTTGCGTCATCTTGCCATCGAAAAACCATGGCGTTCCGCAGGCATGTTCCAACCAATCCATTGATGTTTTAATTTGTGATGAAAGTCGCGCATCCAAGGTCTTGCTGATGTGTTTTTCGTCATGAAATGTGCGCTCGAAAAACAGCGCTACAACCTTATCAGATATGCCCGTTGCAACGGCGCAGATCTGCAACATCTTGCGCCGTTCTGGTCCGTTATGCGGCGTTAATGCGCGCGGCGCGCCTGCGACATGATCGAGATGGTCGAGGATAGCATTCGAGTCAATGAGGGTTTCGCCATCCTCCAAAATCAAAATTGGAACACGCAAAAGCGGATTCATCGCCTGCACTTCTTTTTTGTCACCAAAAACTGATAAAGGCTTGCGCTTAAAAGGCATGTGATAGTGATGCAGCGTCACTGCCACACGCCGCACAAAGGGCGAGTCATATTGGCCAACTAAAATCATAACCAGATGTTGCCCCGATTAAGGCGTATCGGCAACCTCAATTTTAAGCTGTTTGCCAAGGGCCGCGAAGGCGGATTCCAGTTTGCCAATGCTGGTGGATTGTTTGAAATCGAACAACCGATCAATTTCTTGGCGATGCAGATTTAGCTTGCGGGCAAGATCGGATTTCTTGATGCCGGATTCATTCAGCGACTGATAAAGTCGAACTTTCATTTCTGTCTGTAAAGGAAGAATGATGAAGTCATCCTTGGCGCGGATTTTGAAAGGCTCAGGGATGGGCTCTTTGTAGTGAATGCGTCCAGCAATCATTTCACGGAAAGCACCGACTGCATAATGCAAAGCCTCTTCACGTGTGTCACCAAAGGTAATGACGTCCGGAAAATCTGGTGCGGTAACCAAGAAAGTTCCATTGTCATCGGGTGTAAGTTTGACACGATAACGGATCATTTGAGTCCTAACTGCTTCTTTATTGCATGAACCAAGCCAGTACCTATCTCTTTGCTACCATGCATGGGAAACGGTGCTTGCTTGCCTTTATAACGAACAATCAAATGGCTTGTTCCACCTTCTCTCGTTTCAAACGTACAGCCCTGCTTTTTCAGCCAGCGGCGGAATTCCGAGTATTTCATAAAAACCATCCAAACGTATGCGCGAAAAATTGTTCACGCGAGTTTCACCGTGTTCGGTTCAGCAACTCTGTTTGGCGAAAATCCGCCCCCAATTATTTAGTTT
>DATCEN010000089.1:0-3481 GCA_036510015.1 Aestuariivirga sp. | reverse complement strand
TTAACCACGCCGCCGAAATAATGAAGAAAGCGACGAGAGCACTATGCGTGCCTTTCAAAGCGGTGAGCAGGGGCCAAGTGCCAAGCACACCCATCACACCAAAAAAGATGAGAAGCGACTTGCGGCCCCATTTGTCACTTAAAGCGCCATAGATTGGTTGCAGGATGATGGCGAAAATCAAATAGGCTGCGACCACAGAAGTGGTTTCGCCGTCTGAGAGTTTCACCGAGAGCTTGAGAAATTTCTGCATGTAAATTGTGTAAGTGTAGAAAGCAGAAGTGCCGCCAATGGTGATCCCTATTACTTTCAATAATTCCCACTTGTATCGGAGCAGGGTTGCAAGCGTGCTTTCGCCGGATTGTGCCACCTGTTTCTGGGCCTGCACAAAATGGTCGGTTTCTGGCATGGTGCGGCGCATGTAAAGCGCATAGGCGGCAAGCATAGCGCCAATCACAAACGGAATGCGCCAACCCCAGGCTTTGAGTTGATCTGGTGTCAACAAAAGTTTTTGCAGAACGAACAACACGAGGATGGCCGCGAGTTGGCCGCCAATCAATGTGGTGTACCACACGCCGGAATAAAAACCGCGGCGATTTGGATGAGCCACTTCTGCGAGATAGGTTGTGCTGGCGCCATATTCACCGCCAACGCTGAGTGATTGCAGTGCACGAGCCACAACGAGAATGACTGCGGCCCAGATTCCGATATCTGTATATGTAGGGCAAACAGCGATGAGCAATGCGCCAAAACACATGGTGATGACAGAGAGCATCAAAGCGCTACGACGACCAATTTTGTCGGCGATGATGCCAAACAGAATGCTGCCAAAAGGGCGCAGAACGAAAGTGGCGGCAAAAACAATTGCAGCATTCAGGGCCTGGGTGAGTTCATCGGCGGGTGGGAAGAACGAGGCCTGAAAATAAAGCGAGAAGGCCGTGTAGCAATAAACGTCATACCACTCGATGAGATTGCCGATTGAGCCTGTAAGGATGGCTTTTACACGACGTTTCACATCCGCCAGATCATAGCCATCTGTGGTGTTGTCAAAATTGTTGCCTGCCGATGTCACAGGTGTTCTCCCCAATATTTTATTGTTGGAGAGACGCTAACATGGGCATGGGGCTTGGTCAAAGTTACCTGGTTGGCAGCAGCGTTGCCCGAAGAGCTATCCCTGTAGGGACATTGCTTCTAAGCCTCCACAGAACAATGCCGTGCAGTATTAGGGCCAGCGGCACTGCGAAAGTTGGTATCATCACCAGTGGATAAGAAGACACAAGGAGGTTGGGGGCATCAAGTGAAAAGAGATGCGCACGCCCGGGAGAAGTTAGTGCACCCATGGCTAGCGCCACGACAAGATCGGCCACTCCAAAAAGATTCCAGACGAAGGCTGATCTGTTAGCACCCGTCGTTTGTTTTGCAAGTTGGATTGCCACTATAATGGCGAGGAATGCAGTTGCAACGTCGCCAATGCCAGCGGGCATTGCAAACTGCCATGGCAAACGGCCATCGGCCCATAGGATGAGAAAAATCCCGCCTTCAACCCGAAATACCTGTGCTGCAACAAGCAAGGGGAGCGGTATTGCCAATGCCAGCTTTCCGATGCCAGTTATCACGAAGGCCAAAGCTGCAATGATCAACGGAACCAGCAGACCCAACATGAGAGTTGGTGGGGCTGTTTCGCTGTTCAAGAAATATGCGTTTGCAGAACCGAGGTAATAAGCAAGTGCGGCCCAAACAATTAACACCGCCGAAAGCGCGGTTGCAGTCAGATATCTAGCCAGCGCATTCCCATCCATCCGAGAAGCCCCAATCCAAATCAGACCGAGAGTTATTATGGGCAAGATGGGCTGGCTGATGATATCAAACATGTGCAGGTAGTTTGGAATTTGTGGCGACATATCAAGGCTCCTCTTGCAGTAACTTCGTTTATAATAGTTACTAGCTAATATGTAGTCAATTGCCAAAATTATGAATTCTTGGTATGGTTGACCATGGAAACAAAACCCACGAGCGACTGTCCGGTTGCCAACACCTTGAGTGTCATCGGCTCAGCTTGGACCTGTCTAATTTTGCGTGAGCTTTTTTTGCATGGGCCGCGGCGATTTCACGATTTTCAGGAGGCTCTGGCTGGTATTGCACCGACGACTCTGTCGGAACGGCTAAAGTCGCTTGAGTCAAATGGTATCGTGGAGCGGCGTTTCTACCAAATGGGTCCGCCGCGCGCTGAATATATACTAACCAGCAAAGGTCGCGACCTTGGGCCGATCATCAAAGCCATGCGGACTTGGGGACGTGAGCATCCGCGTCAGTTGGTGTGACACTGCATTAAACCACAGGCTGACGAGAGATAGCGTTCTCCCTCACACAAATAGCTCCACCCTCTCAAATTTTGTTACGTCAATCAGGCCTTTGTCGCTGATGCGCAAAGTGGGAATGACGACAAGTGCCAGAAGCGAATGTTGCATGAAAGCGTTATTGAGTGTGCAGCCGCAAGCCGACATTGCTGCGATCAATTTATCTGCTTTGGCAGCGACGATTTCTGGTGTTTCGTCAGACATCAGGCCAGCTACTGGCAGCTCGACCAATGCCAGTTCTCTGCCGCCAGCAAACATGCACACACCGCCGCCAACTTGACGCAAGCGGTTTGCAGCCAGCGCCATATCTTGTTTGTTTGTGCCCACAAGCAACATCTGATGACTGTCATGGGCTACGGTTGAGGCCAACGCGCAGGGGATATTGTAACCGAAGCCTGAAACGAAAGCGTTGGTGACTTGGCCAGTAGCCTTGTGGCGTTCAACAATTGCGATTTGGCAAATATCTGCGGTGGAATCCATCGCCACCAAGCCGGAGTTTACCGCGAGCGTGGCAATCAATTGGCCGGTGGGAGCTTGATTTTCAATCACCTTGATCACGCGGGCTTTGACCTGATTGGCACCTGATGGAGCCTTAATATCAAAATCCGCTGCTGTAACATCGCGCTTCATGTGCACCGTGTTTTTGGCGGATGGCGGATAGGTGAAACTTGGGAATTGCGCGGTGAGCTTGCCACGTTCGGCCACAACTTCACCTTGGGCAATCACCAGTTCAATGGGCAGTGAGATGAGATCGGAGGTGAGCACCACATCAGCGCGACGGCCGGGCGTGATCGAACCTAGTTCACGCTCTAAGCCAAAATGCGTGGCTGTGTTCAGTGTGGCCATCTGAATGGCGGTGATAGGCTTTAACCCTTGTGCAATAGCGTGTCGCAAGACCCGGTCCATATGGCCTTCGTGCACCAAGGTCGCGGCATAACAATCATCCGTACACAGAATAAAATTCCGCGAGTCCAAACCCATCTCGGTGATGGCCTTAACCTGCGTGGCCACATCATACCAAGCGCTGCCCAAACGCAACATGGCGCGCATGCCTTGGCGCACACGGGCGACGGCATCTTCTGCGCGTGTGCCTTCATGATCGTCGGCTGGCCCGCCTGCCACATAGG
>DATCEN010000088.1:0-4833 GCA_036510015.1 Aestuariivirga sp. | reverse complement strand
ATGGTGTCGCTATGTGTGCCACTTGGCACAGCGTTTCGCCGCGGCGGCGGGCTTGGCAACATCTTCGTTGCAGGAGTGGCCCTTGGCTTTGTTTATTTCATCGCAGAAGGGTTAATAACAACGCTTGGTGAAACTGGCACGCTCTCGCCGTTGCTTGCTGCTTGGGGCCTACCGCTGTTGTTTGGCGCCTTGGCCTTGGCTTTGTTATTCCGCACCGATCACGTCTGATGGCCAAGGCTGGTGTCATCATTAACCTCGCGGCTGGCCGCAACAACGGCAAAGGCGCACGCTTGGCCAAAGCCTTGGCCGCACGTCGCTTTGATAATGTGAAAATCTTAAACAGTTTTGCGGATTTGCAGCCAGCACTTATCGCACTCAGCAAATCCCAGATAGATATTCTTTTCATCTCATCTGGCGATGGGACGATTCAGGCCATTGTAACAGCAATGGCTGAGGCCAAACTCTTCGCAAAAATGCCGATGCTCTGTATCCTGTCGCATGGCACCACAAATTTGACGGCAATCGATGTCGGTTTCAACAAGCGCTCCATCGCGGTGCAAGTGAATTTCATTGCCGCACCTCAGCCCACCACAGTGAAGAAGCGGCACACGTTGAAAGTGTTGAACCCAAATAATGGTTCCCCGCGCCACGGCTTTTCATTCGGCGCTGGCGCATCAGCGCGGGCCACCCGCCTGACCCAAACTGATTTCAACGACAAAGGCCGCAAAGGCCAATTGGCAGCGCTTAGTGTTCTGTTGGGCGCGATCTTTACTTCCGTTTTTTCCAAGCCCAACCCACAAGATAAATCACGCTTAAATCGGCCCACGTTTATTCATGCCGCAGTTGATGGCAAACCATTGTGCAGTGATGAACAACTTATGTTTCTGGCCACCACACTCGAAAAGCAATTCTTCAATGCACGGCCCTTTTGGGGCGGCAAGAATGGCCCCATCCGCGTATCTGCTTTTGCTTATCCCGTGTTTAATTTGCTGCGTTGGTTGCTGCCCATCATGTATGGCTCAGAAAATCGCACTATGCCTAAAGGTGCTGTCAGCCTTTCAGGCCATAACTTCACCATCACCTGCGTTGAGCCCTATGTGATGGACGGTGAATTCTTTGATGGTCCAAAAGTGGGCCCACTGCGCGTGGAGGCAGGGCCGGTGTTTGAATTCATCACGAATTAATTGGCAACGGCCTCTTTGAAGATCGCGATAATGCGGTCAATCTCCTCGGTTGTATGCGCAGCAGAAACTGAGCAGCGCAGCAAACATAGACCCTTGGGAGTGCCTGGGGGCACCGCCATGTTGACATAAACGCCAGCCTTAAACAGCCCATCCCATTTCGAAACGGTTGAAATTTCGTCGGGCATGACAACAGCAATAACTGGGCTGACCACATCACAACCCATCGTCAGGCCAAGACCTTTGAGGCCGTTATAAAGCCGTGCCGAATTTTCCATGATCTTAGTGCGGCGTTCTGGCTCCGCCTTCAAAACCTTCAAGGCTTCAATCGATGTGGCGATAGATGCAGGAGAGGCCGAAGCCGTAAACATGTAGGGCCGCATCGTATAGCGCAGGCTTTCAAATAGTGGATGGTTGGAAGCACCAAAGCCGCCAATCGCACCAACGCTTTTTGAGAAAGTGCCAATGACGAAATCAACATCATCTTCAAGCCCTGCCTCATCGCCAAGCCCACGACCATGGGGGCCCAGCACACCAAAGCTATGGGCGTCGTCTACACACAGTTGGAACTGGTGTTTCTTTTTCAGAGCGACAAAATCCTTTAAGGGCGCACGGTCACCTAACATCGAATAGATGCCTTCCAACACCACCAGCCTGCCGCCGCCTGTGTCTTCAGCACGCGCCATGCGCTTGTCTAAGTCCGCTGCATCATTGTGGCGGAAACGCACAAGTTTTGCGCCCGATAAAGTGCAGCCATCATAAATCGACGAATGTGAATCCGCATCAAGGAAGATCGTGTCATTAGGCCCAGCAAGACCAGACAACATGCCAAGATTTGCCTGATAACCAGTGGTGAAAATGATGCAGTGTTTAAGGTCAAGAAAGCTCGCTAATTCACGTTCCAATTCGCTGTGTAAAGCAAATGACCCATTGGCAATGCGCGAACCAGTGGTGCCAGTACCAAATTCAGCCAATGCCTTTTGTCCAGCCGCAATGCAGCACGGATCAAAAGTAATGCCCATATAATTATTCGTGCCCGCCAGAATGATTTCGCGGTTGCCGACCATGGCACGAGTTGGAGAAATCATCTTGTCATTGGTAACGCCAAGACCATTGATGCCCATCGCCGTCATGCGCTGCACGCGTTCCAAAATGCCTTTGTGCTTGTCGAGCAGATCAACCATCATCACGCCTTGCTCAATTTATCAAAAACGTAATTGGACAACTCGCCAATGGTGCGGATATTGGCCACGGCATTCATCGGAATTTCGATGTCATATTTATCCTCAACTTCCATGATGAAGTCGAGAACGCCCACGCTGTCGATGTTGAGCTCAGCAGGAATATCGGTTTCGGCATTGAGCGTTTTATTTTCCGGATTGTATGGCTTCAACAGCTCAACCAAAACCGGAACGATGTCAGCAATTTGATTCATGCCGAACCCTTAGCTTTTTCGGACTCTGCCTTCAACCAACCATGGGCGCGGTACCATGCCACGGTTTGCGCCATGCCCTGTTCCAGTTTCACCGGTTTCAAAACAGGCCATATCAAACCCTTGGCCACCCAATCTGGATGATAAACCTCGTTCACTTTTTGGCGTGTGGTGAAAGCGGCTTTGCCCGTCAAACGCGCCCCCAATTCCGCAAGGCCAGCCACGGTGTGAACGATCCCGCGCGGCAAATACACAACCTTTTTGGGCGTGCCGTAATGTCTACGTGCAATTGTGGCGAGATCGTCCCAGCTATAGCCGAGTGATTGATCATCCAACTCAAACACCGCATGCGCAGTGGAATCCACAGCCTCACAAACCACTTTTGCGAAATCGCCAACATAGAGCAGTGAGAAACGCCCCTCTCTGGGGCCAGGAAAATAGGCGGTGCGCGAGAGTACCGCTTTGAACAAGGGCAACGATGAACTATCCCCCGGTCCGTAGATCGCTGGGGGGCGCAATATCAAAACCTCGGTTTTATCATCATCAAGTGGTAATAGAAATTGCTCTGCCGCAGCTTTGCTCGCGCCATAGTCTGATAGCTTGGGTTCGCGCGCTGTAAGTGACGAGACATAAACAAAGCGCCGCACATGAGCGCGCTTTGCCGCTGCAAACAACCGCTTGGTGCCTTCGAGATTTACATCGAAAAATTCTTTGCGGGACTTCGCTGAAGTGGCACCGCCCACATGCATCACAACTTTGCAACCCTCAACGAGCTTGGTCAAGGCAACGTCGTCCGATAAATCGCCCGCGACAACATTCTTGCATTTGCCTGAAAGCACCTCCGGCTTTCGTGCCAATGCAACCACATCATAGCCTGCAGCCAAAAGCTGCGGCAGAATGAATGAGCCTGAGAATCCTGTGGCACCAGTTAGCGCAACCCGGATGCGCTTATCCTTTTTAGGCCTGCGCTGTTGCAATGACGGTCATCTCACCAGAAAGATATTTAGCCCGAGCACCGCTGCGCGAAAGCTTGCCAGATGAGGTGAACGGCAAGCTCTTTGGTGCAACCAGCACAATCTTGCAATCAACGCCAGAGCCTTGATGCACCAACTTGCCAACATCGCGCCGTAAAATTTCTTGCGCGCTGCTTTCCAAAGCGCGACATTCAACCAGCACCACAACTTCTTCGTCGCCGTCTGCCTTTTCAAGCGCAAATGCAGCCACATCGCCGGATTTCAATTCGCCATATTTCTCGGCCGCCCATTCGATATCTTGCGGCCAAATGTTGCGGCCATTGTGCAGAATCAAATCCTTGGCGCGGCCCGTGATGACGATTTCGCCATCGAGCAGATAGCCCATATCACCAGTGTCCAAAAAGCCGTCTGTGCCGATGGCCTCGGCAGTGGCTTCAGCATTGTTGAAATAGCCTGTCATCAAAGATGGGCCAGCGGCATAAATGCGACCAATCTCACGCTCTGCCAATAAAGCGCCATCGGCCCCGCGCACTTCCAATTTATGCCCGTTAAAAATGCGACCACAAATAACATACTCACGTGAATTTGGCGCATCAGCAGCAACTGGAATAGCGCGCTGTGCTTTAATGCCGTCACGGTCAACTCGGTCAACCTTCAACGGGCCGCCCAATTTCGGGAAGGTGAGCGCCAAAGTGGATTCCGCCATGCCATAGCTTGGCATGAATACATTGGGTGAAAGCCCGGCGGGTGCCATTGCCGTCAAAAATGCGCGCAACACATCGGCGCGCACCATGTCTCCGCCAATGCCAGCAACACGCCAGCAGGACAGATCAAGCTTTTCAATATCCGCCCGCGCCAAACGCTTGGTCGCCAAGTCATAACCAAAACTAGGAGAGAATGAGATGGTGCAGCGATTGTCAGAAATCAATTTCAGCCACAGGCCAGGCCTGCGCGCGAAAGCCGTTGTCGCCAAATAATCAACTGACGTTTGCGATAAAACTGCAGAAAAACAAAAACCCACAAGCCCCATGTCATGATAAAGTGGCAGCCAAGAAAAGCCTCTGTCATGTGGCTTGGTGTGCGAGCCATCGATTAGAATACCTCTGGCATTGGTCATGATGGAGAGTTGTGAAATCAACACGCCTTTGGGCGCTGATGTGGATCCGGATGAATATTGAATATAAGCCACCTCATCACGTTCAAACCCTTGCAGGCGAACAATACTCTGAGGAAGGGCGGCCAATTC
>DATCEN010000087.1:0-11937 GCA_036510015.1 Aestuariivirga sp. | reverse complement strand
AAATGACGACGGGCATTGACCTATTGACCATGGTGAACGGCGATGGCGGTGGTGTCGTCATGCCGCAAACAACCAGCGTGGTTCAGCCAAGCCACACAACTACACCGCTGGGCAACACGGCGGCTGGCACCGCTGCATCAGACGCTGGTAAGCAATTCGTGGCGAAAGTTTTGAACTCGACAGATCAAGTCTGGACCAAAGAATTCGCTGACATGGGCAAGCAATATGTCAAACCAACTTTAGTGTTGTTCAGCAATTTTGATCAATCCGCTTGTGGCACGGCTCAAAGCGCCAGTGGGCCGTTTTATTGCCCAGCTGATAGCAAAGTTTATATCGACCTTGCCTTTTATCAGGAGTTGAAAAATAAACTCGGAGCACCTGGTGATTTTGCTCAGGCCTATGTGATTGCCCATGAAGTGGGGCACCATGTACAACATCTGCTCGGTATCACCGATCAAGTCGACGCGCAAAGTGCGCGCGCCTCTAAGGTTGATGCCAATCGTTTGTCAGTGCGCGTTGAACTTCAGGCCGATTGCTTCGCCGGCATTTGGGCTCAAGAAGCTGGGGTTATGAGTAAAATTGAAATCGAAAGTGGCGATATTGAAGAAGCACTAAATGCCGCCAGCCAAATCGGTGACGATCACTTGCAAAAGGCGGCACAAGGTTATGCTGTGCCTGATAGCTTCACGCATGGCACATCAGCTGAGCGCGTGAAGTGGTTCAAGCAGGGCACCACCGCGCAATCGATCAATGACTGCAACACATTCAACACCAGCAATTTGGGGTGAATATGATATGGTTAACCAATGCTTAACATTGTGTTTTGAGAATTGGAAAAGCAATGCTAACTTCCGCCTGTCTTGAGACAGAATAATAATCAATCACATTTGGGAGACAATTCATGGATTCAACTATGCTTACAAACCTTATCACCCAACTGGTCGCTGGCGCCGTGGGTGGCCATGCACAAGGTGCAGCTAACCCAGCCAGCAATGCTGGCCCAGTCGTCAACACCATTGCTGGTGCAGTCGGCGGCCTCGGCGGCGGTTTGGCTGCAACCGGCCCGTTGGCCAGCATTTTTGCCAACCTTGGCAACACCGGCGGCAACATTGCTGGTGGCGGCCTCGGCGGTATTATCCTCACCTTGATCGTCGGCTATATTATGAAGTCGATGAACCAAGGCAATACGCCAGCTGCATAAGCTGTAACGCATTTGATTTTGAAAAGGGTGCCTTACGGTGCCCTTTTTATTTGGTGCTGTCCTCGATATGCGCTTGGATGATCTCATCAAAATTGCGCTCAGCCACAAAGCCCAAGTCACGCGCTCGTTTTGTGTCAAAACGAGTAGGCCAGTTTTTCACAATCGCCCAAATGGCTGCATCGGGCCGCTCTTCAATCAGGCCAACGGCTTCTGCTCCGGCCACACGCCCCAAAGCATCGATCTGTTCTTGAACCGAAACGCCAACGCCTGGCAAAGTAAAATTGCGTCGTGGGCCGATAGAATTGCCATCGAGTCCTGCCGCATGGATGAGAAAATTCACTGCTGATCGTGGCGAGGCATGAGTGTGCACCACATCACGCGGCACCGGTAGAATGGCGGGCAGGCCCGCGAGTGGTTCACGGATGATGCCAGAGAAAAAGCCGGATGCTGCTTTATTGGGTTTGCCCGGTCGCACACAGATGGTGGGCAGCCGAATGCCAACGCCGTCAAAGAAACCTCTGCGCGTATAATCCGCCAACAAAGCCTCACCCATCATTTTCTGTGTGCCGTAAGAGGTGAGTGGCGTGAGATGAAATTCATCGGGGATCACATCGGGGAAGGGTGCACCAAAAACTGCAATCGAAGATGTGAAAACCACTCGTGGTGAAATTTGTGCGACGCGAATTGCATCAAATAATTGACGCGTACCATCGAGGTTCACCCGGTAACCCAATTCAAAATTAGCTTCGGCCTCGCCTGATACAACACCCGCAAGATGAAAGACCACATCAGGTTTGGTGGCAATCAATTTCGCTGCCGCGCCATCGCCTGCAAGATCGCCTACATGCGATGTTGCACCCGCTACTGCAGGATCAATCACATCGTGCAAATGCAATTCAGTAATCGGTTTTCCATTCAGCTCTCCGTCAGCTTGCAAACGCGCAACCAACTTCCGGCCAATCATTCCCGCAGCACCGGTTATCAAGATCCGCATGGTTATTTGCCCCAGCGCAGCGCCAATGGATTGGCCTCACGCGCCAATTCCAGCAGTCCTTTGCGCGTTTCAGGATGAAGCGGGCGAAGCGGATGGCGCACATGATCTGATTTAATGACTCCGCCTTCCATCATAACAGTCTTGGCGGAACGCAAACCACATTGACGGTTCTCATAATTGATGAGCGGCAAAAGGTTTTTATAAAGTGCCGCAGCTTTGGCAAGGTCACCAGCTTTATGAGCGGTGATAATGGGCTTGATGAGATCGGGGATCATGGCAGAACACATGGAGCCGGTTGCCCCTGCATCCAAATCTGCCATCAGCGTGATTGATTCCTCGCCATCAAATGGCCCGACAATCGAGGCGCCGCCAGCTGCAATCAAATCCCGTAATTTCTGTGCAGCAAAGGGCACTTCGATTTTGAAATAAGATACTAATGGGACTTCCCGCGCAAGCCGCACCAAAAACGGCACAGATAATTTAACGCCTG
The DNA here is from genome assembly GCA_036510015.1 of Aestuariivirga sp. Classification (GTDB taxonomy): domain Bacteria; phylum Pseudomonadota; class Alphaproteobacteria; order Rhizobiales; family Aestuariivirgaceae; genus Aestuariivirga. Next base: position 9,252 of record DATCEN010000087.1, on the reverse strand, counting down.
ACAAAGGCGCATCTTGCACCATGATAGGAAGGCCAGAGGCCTTCGCCACGCTGGCGAAATGTTCAATCATCATTGCTTCATCAGCTTGCAATCCGGTACCGTGATAAGGCGGCATCAACATCACCATTGCTGCGCCGTGCTCTGCTGCATGCTTGGCGCGCGCCGCCGTAATGCCTGTCGAAAAGTGCGAGCAGGTAACAATAACTGGTATACGCCCGCCAACTTGCTTTAAGCAGAGTTCGGTGGAAATGCGCCGCTCTTCATCTGTCATTACGAATTGCTCTGAGAAGTTTGCTAGAATGCAAATGGCATCAGATTTCTGATCCACCATTAAATCCATCACACGGCGCTGACCTTCAAGATCAAGTGACCCATCAGCATTGAAAACGGTGGGAGCAACGGGGAGTACGCCGGAAGTGATGGTATTCATGGATAATTCCTTTTGTATGATAATTAGTAGGAGCTATCTAGCACTTGCAAAGTTTCAGGGGGAGTCCCTTCTATGCGTGCCACTACCATATTTGCCAGCTCTCGGCCCGCTTTGCGGAAGTCTTCATCAATGCCAATAACTTTAGGCTGGACCAGCTTAATCAGATTACTGATGGGCTTTGCTACCATGTCAAAGTCTTGCCCGATCTCCATGTTTCCGTTGCCCAGGCCCAAGATCAATGGTTGAACCATGCTGGCTGAGGTGCAGATCACGGCATCGGGCGCATCGCGGCGGTGGGCCAGTTCGAGGCCAGCGGCGCGCAAACCTTCCAAACCTGAATCGCTACTTACTGTACTTACGCTAAATCCCGTCAGTCCAGTTTCAGCGAGGCCGCGTTCAAAACCCTGCAATGTGTGCAGATAATAAGTAAGCATGGGAGGCGGACAAAAAAGTGCGACGCGTTTGCGTCCACGCTGGCTTAGCCGCCTCACAGCCTCGCGGGCGAAAGCTGCATTATCATAGTCAAAATAGGCGTGTTCAATGCCCATGTTGGTGCGGCCGTGAGTGGCAAAGGGCATGTTATTCTCGACCATGTAGCGAATGCGCGGATCATCGGGCTGGGTGCGCGAGATGATCACGCCATCAGCCGAATTGGTTTCAACAATATAGCGCACCGGTGCCATGGGATCCGATAAAGAATAGGGGGTTACCACCAGATGATAGCTTGTATTGGCCAAAGCATCGGAAATTCCATACACAATGTTTGCGAAGAACCCCGAACTTCCGTCTTGATTTGAAAACCCGCCTGAGTTTCCATCTTGCGGATTCAAGACAAGTGTGATCACATTACTCTTACCCGTACGCAAGCGAACGCCCGCTCGATTAGGGCGATAGCCAGCCTGCTGGGCCGCAAGCCTGACGCGCTTTCTCGTTTCAAGCGCAATGTCAGGACTGTCGCGCAGCGCCTGGCTGACTGTGGAAATCCCAAGACCGGTGATTTCTGCCAGCGAACGCAAGGTTGGGCGTTTTTCGGAATTTTCAGCCATGCCGAAACATTAGCCACTTCCTGAATCGTTTCAAGTCTGCAAATGCTATGTTGCAATGCAATAATTTATGGATAGAAAAAAATAAATTTGAAACGTTGCAAATTCAAAATTCCTGAGATAGCTTCCCTTTACCCAATTTCACATAGGGAGGAAATAACATGGGTCTTAATAAATTTACTGCTAGTCTTGCACTCACCGCATCGCTGTTTGCGATGGGTTCTGCCAAGGCTACTGATATTGAAGTTACGCATTGGTGGACGTCTGGCGGTGAATCCGCAGCCGTTGCCGAATTTGCTAAAGCCGTGAACGCTTCTGGCGATCATTGGGTTGACGGCGCTATCGCCGGCTCGGGTGACGTTGCCCGCCCAATCATCATCTCGCGCATTTTGGGTGGTAACCCAATGGGTGCTACCCAGTTGAACCCTGGCAAAGATGCTGATGATCTGATCAAGGCTGGTCTGATTGAGGATATCTCGGATGTCGCCAAGGCTGGCGATTGGATCCATAAACTGCGTCCAGCATCTCAGCTTGAAAGCTGCACTGTTGACGGCAAAGTTTATTGCGTTCCAGTAAACCTGCATTCAGCACAATGGATGTGGACAAACCGCCACGTTTACGAAAATGCTGGCTTAAAGCCACCACAAAATTGGGATGAATTCGTTGCTACTGCTCCTGCTTTGCAGGCCAAGGGCATTCAACCTATGTCACTTGCTCAAGGTTGGCCAGTTGGCTTGCTGGTCGGTGACGTTGTCGTAGCCATCGCTGGTGTTGACAACTACATCAAGGTTTACAAGGACCGCGATCTCGCTCTCGCTGCCGGCCCAGCATTCGGCAAAGTGTTTGACGCACTCGCCAATGTGCGCAAGTTCGTGCCAGCAGACAAAATGGTTCCACAGTGGAATGAAGCTACGAGTCTCGTAATTCAAGGTAAAGCCGGCGCCAACATTATGGGCGACTGGGCTGCCGGTGAATTCACAGTGGCCAAGATGGTTGCCGGCAAAGACTATGATTGTTTGCCAGGCCTTGGCGTGACGCCAGTTCTAAGCACCGGTGGTGACGTGTTCTACTTCCCAAAGAACAAAGATCCAGCAGTGACTGCTGCTCAAAAGAAGATGGCCGCCACCTTGGTTGAGCCAGCAGTTCAGGTTGCTTTCAACTTGAAGAAGGGCTCGTTGCCAATTCGTGCTGACGTTGACCTGTCTGCTGCCAATGACTGCATGAAGAAGGGCCTCCAAATTCTGGATCACTCAGATGCTGTGTTCCCGAGTGACATCCAGATGCTCGATCGTGACTCCTTGAACCAGATCAATGATCTGTTCACTGCGTTTATGGCTGACCCGAACATGAAAGCTGCTGATGCGCAGGCCAAGTTCGTAGACATCATCAAGAAGGCTCCGAAGTAAACTTCGGACTTTCGTAAATCCATCGCAACCGTCATTGAAGCTTTTGCTTCAGTGGCGGTTGTAAGGTATTTTTGTTGTGGCTTAAGCGCGGTGCGTTGAAGTTGCGGCGCAGGATCCCTGCTGGATTTCCTTGAGCAAACCACGAGCGCAAAACATGAGCTTAGATCGCCCCAACCCGCTATTTAGAAACCTGTCATCCAAGATCGCATCACTTCCAATGATGTTGATTGTGCTGGGTGTATTTGTGGGTGGCACAGCATGGACGGTGCTTTTCTCCTTCACCAATATTAGAGTTTTGCCGCTTTTCACACCTTCGGATTGGATGGACCACTATTCGGGCTTGGCCAATTACCAACGCCTATTTACGACGGATCGTTGGATGAGTTGCCCAGCGATCACCAAAATTGGCGCACCTAATTGGCAGTTTAGTTGCACTGGCGCTTTCCCCAATATGGTGACTTACGCAATACTCGCTATCACGATCATGATAACGGTGGGCTTTCTACTGGCAGTTTTCATGGATCAGAAAATTCGTCTCGAAGGAATGTTCCGAACCATCTATCTTTATCCCTTCGCACTTTCTTTCATCGTAACTGGCCACGTTTGGGCTTGGATCTTGTCGCCTGAATATGGGCTGCAAGCGGCCGTGCGGCAGTTGGGCTGGACAAGTTTCTCCTTCGGCTGGATCGCTGATCGCCAAATGGTAATGTATGCCATTGTGCTTGCCGGCATTTGGCAAGGCTCTGGTTTTGTTATGGCATTAATGCTGGCTGGTCTTCGCGGCATTGATGATGAAATTTGGAAAGCGGCCAAGGTGGATGGCATCCCTACTTGGCGCACATATCTGCAAATCGTTTTGCCGATGATGAAGCCTGTGATGGTAACGACATTTGTAATCGTGGCTTCTGCGGCTGTGCGCATTTATGATTTGGTATTGGCGATCACGGACGGCGGCCCTGGCATCTCATCAGATGTGCCCACGCGTTATATTTATCAAAATTTTTCAGCCAATTTGGGCCAATCTCTGTCAGCCTCAACTGTACTGCTGGTCACCATGGCAGTTCTCTTGATCCCTTGGATCAGGATGGAATTCGGTAAGAAGGGTTGAGCTTTATCATGTCAAACACCATTTCAAACTCAATTGTTCCTTCAGGCCCCAAGCCTAAGAAATTCATCACCACCGAGCGCGCCGTCGTTTATTCAGTGCTGTGCATTTGTGCTGCGTTTTTCTTGTTCCCGCTTTACATTATGGTCATCACGTCCTTGAAGGATTTGGATGCTATCCGCTATGGTAATATCTTCGTGCCAACGCTGCATCCGTCTTTAGGCGCTTGGGACAAGGCTTTGTTTCACGCTTGCACCGGGCTTTATTGCCAAGGTATTTTACCTGGCTTTTGGAACTCATGCAAAATTACCGGTCCAAGTGTGATTGTCTCCATCGCCGTTGCCTCAGTGACTGGCTATTCGCTTGCTAATTGGCCATTTAAATTCTCAGAAGGTTTTTTCACCGTCCTGTTGGTAAGCTCATTCATCCCCTATGTGGTGATGCTTTATCCACTTGTCCTCATCACCCGCTGGCTTGGCATTTACTCAACGCTTCCAGCAGTGATTTTGGTTCACACCATTTTTGGTCTGCCTATCCTCACACTTTTGTTTCGTAATTATTTCTCCTCCTTGCCGCAGGAGTTATTCAAAGCCGCGCGCGTGGATGGTGCTGGCTATTGGCGCATTTTCTTCCAAGTCTTTGCGCCCATGTCGATCCCCATTCTTACTGTCGCGGTAATCTTGCAAGTGACAGGCATTTGGAATGACTTTTTATTCGGCGTGATTTACGCAGGCCCCACCAATTATCCAATGACAGTGCAGCTCAATAACATTGTGAATTCGATGGAAGGCGTCAAAGAATATAACGTTGATATGGCCGCCACCATTCTAACTGGCATTGTCCCGCTATCCATTTACTTCTTCTCTGGGAAATATTTTGTCCGCGGCATCGCTGCTGGCGCTGTGAAAGGTTGATTATGTCTATTTCTCCCACTGCTGCCAAATCCAACAGCGTTTCAATTCGCGGCTTGGCGCAGAGTTATGGAGCCTTACAAGTTTTAAAAGAGCTTGATCTTGATATTCCAGATGGCGAATTTCTCGTGCTACTCGGCCCATCAGGCTGTGGCAAATCCACGTTGTTGAATTGTATTGCTGGATTGCTGGAACCAACCAATGGCCAAGTTTTCATCAAGGGCAAGAATGTGACGTGGGAGGAACCCGCCAAACGCGGCATCGGCATGGTGTTCCAATCTTACGCGCTTTATCCGCAGATGACGGTGGAGCGCAACATGTCATTCGGCTTGCGCGTTTCAGGCATGGACAAGGCAGAAATTGTGCAGCGTGTAAAACGCGCCTCGGAAATCTTGCAGTTAGAACCATTACTTCAACGAAAACCCATGCAGCTTTCTGGTGGTCAACGTCAGCGCGTTGCCATTGGCCGTGCCCTTGTGCGTGATGTTGATGTGTTCCTGTTTGATGAGCCGCTGTCAAATCTCGACGCCAAGCTGCGTGCTGAACTGCGTGTGGAAATCAAGCGCCTACACACCCGCTTAGGCAACACCATGATTTATGTAACACATGACCAAATTGAAGCCATGACGCTGGCAGATCGTATCGCAGTGATGAAGGGCGGCACGATTCAACAATTGGCCGATCCGATGACCATTTATAGCAAACCCATAAACCGCTATGTGGCAGGTTTCATTGGCTCTCCATCGATGAATTTCATCAAAGCGACACTGGGCGGAACAATCAAAGCGCCAACTGTTGAAGTCTCCGGCCAGAAACTTGATGTCAGTGACTATGCCTTTGCTGGTGTGGCACCCATCGGAAGCGCCATTGAATTTGGTGCAAGACCTGAACACATTAACATTTTGCGCGGCAAAGATGCCAAAGCCAAAGGCGTGTTCGATGCTATTGTCGAATTGGTGGAACCAATGGGTTCAGACACTCTTGTCTGGCTTGAACTCGGCCATCAGAAAATATCAGTTCGCGTTGAATCTTCTCAAATCATGCAGCCGGGTGAACACGTTGGCGTTCAGTTCCGGGTTAAGCAAGCTTCGCTCTTTGATGCGCAAAGCGGCGAGCGACTTTAAGAGGCACCAATGGCGGCGAGCCGCTCTGAAATTGATCTGAGCGGCGCGTGGGCGATTAAATCCGCCGATGGCAAACACGCGTGCGACTATCAAGTGCCCGGCGATGTGCATTCATCTTTAATCACCGCTGGCATCATTCCTGATCCCTATATCGGCCGCAACGAATATGACGTGCGCTGGGTGGCGGAACAGGATTGGATTGCCACGCGCGAGTTTGATTGGGACGGCCAAGGCGCGTGGCAACTCGATATTGACTATTTGGACACGGTTGCCGAAATCAAAATCAACGGCAAAGGTGTGCTGAAAGCCGACAATTGTTTCCGCCGCTATCGGCCCGATGTGAGCAAAGTCCTCAAACGCGGAAAGAACAAAATCGAAATCCATTTTTTCTCAAATGTAAAAGAAGCCGCCAAGCGCCAAAAAGCTCATCCCTATTTTGTGCCCTATGCCGCACAGAACTGCCCAATCCCTGATACGAATTTCTTGCGCAAGCCATCCTGCCACGCGGGCTGGGATTGGAACTTGGCGGTCATGCCGTTTGGGGTTTATGGACGGCTGGCATTGTGTAAGACCCCGACGGTCGACGAACATATAAATGTAAAATTGGCACAATGGTTTTTGGAAAATGGCGATGTCGCAATCAAAATTTCTGTTGCGGGACCGAACTTAAAGAACAAAGGACGCGAGGTTGAGTTCACTTGCGCGGGTGAAACGAGGCGCAAACATTATGCCGGCAACAACGCAAATTCCGGTTTCTTCCATGAGGAAGAGCGCTTTGTTATTTCAAAACCAAAGCTTTGGTGGCCGGCTGGAAGTGGCGGACAAAATTTAATCGAAGTCAGCGTTCGCAGTGGAACTGAGCATTGGCATCGCCGCATTGGTCTCCGTCAGATTGAACTTATCACTAAGAAAGATAAGGTCGGCGCGCGCTTTGCCTTCAAAGTGAATGGCAAAGAGATATTCTGCCGAGGTGCCAATTGGATTCCTGCTGATGCGCTTCCCTCGCGCGCTACGCCAGAACTCACGCGCAAACTTTTGCAAGCCGCTGTTGATGCCAACATGAACATGATCCGCGTGTGGGGTGGTGGATATTATGAGCAGGATTGGTTTTATGATCTCTGCGATGAGTTAGGCCTGATGATATGGCAGGATTTCCAATTCTCCTGCAATCTCTATCCCGCAGATGAGAATTTCCTGCGCGAAGTTCGCCAAGAAGTTTCTTATCAGGTTCGTCGCCTCCAACACCATGCTTGCATTGCCGTCTGGTGTGGTGACAATGAATTGATCGGCGCACTCACCTGGTTTGAAGAGTCGCGCAAAAACCGTGACCGTTATCTCGCCGCTTACGACCGCTTGAACCACACCATCGAACAAGCCGCCAAAGGTGCTGACCCCAGTATCAACTGGTGGCCATCATCGCCATCACCCGGGCTCCTGTCCTTCGGCGATGCTTGGCATGATGATCGTTCCGGCGATATGCACTTTTGGTCGGTCTGGCATGAGGGCAAAAATTTTGAACATTACCGCGATGTGAACCCGCGCTTCTGTTCCGAATTCGGCTTTCAATCCTATCCATCGCTCCACGTCATCAAAGAATTCGCCACCAGCGAAGATGATCTGAACATCGCCAGCCAAGTGATGGAAAGCCACCAGAAAAACACTGGCGGCAATGCCCGCATTGCCGAAACCATGTTCCGCTATTTCCGTTTCCCAAAGGATTTCGGCAATTTCGTTTACGTGAGCCAAATTCAGCAAGGCCTCGCCATTAAAACCGCCGTTGAATATTGGCGCAGCCTCAAGCCGCATTGCATGGGCATACTTTATTGGCAGTTGAATGACACTTGGCCCGTGGCCTCATGGTCGTCGCTCGATCATGGCGGTCATTGGAAAGCCATGCATTATATGGCCAAGCGCTTTTATGCGCCGGTTTGTGTGATGGCACTGCCCGAGAAAAATGGCGGCATCACCGTAAAGGCAGTGAATGACCGCCTCGCCAAGCAGGAGGTAAAACTCATCCTCACGTTGGTTGATACCGCAGGCAAAACGACACTGACGGAAAAAATCACCAAACAGATACCTGCCGATAAAGCCATTGACATCACAACACTGAAAAAGGGCAAACTGCCCGCGGGCCACATTCTCATTCTGGATTATGAAGCAGCAGACGGCAGCACAGGCAGGGCGCATTTTGCGAACGAGCCCTATAAGGCTTTGAGTTTTAGTGATCCGCACATAACCCACACAGCCACTATCAAAAATAGCGCGCTGCACATCACATTCAGTGCCAAGACCTTAAGCCTTTTCACAACAGCTGAAACTGGAGTGGACGGAAGTTATTCGGACAATGTGCTTGATCTGCTGCCGAACGAAAAAGCTGAAATCATTTTCACGCCAACCACGCCCGGTGATCTCGAAGCGGCGCGCAAAAATCTCATCATTCGCAATCTTTATTCATCATCACATTAGGAGAACAGCACATGCCAAAAAGAATTTCATTCCAACTCTATTCCGCAAGAAAGACCCAACCATGGAGCGCGGTCATCGAACATTTGGCCAAATGCGGTTACAAAGAGGTCGAAGGCTTTGGCGCCAATTATGAAGATGTCACCGCCACGCGGGCCCTCCTTGATAAGCACGGCATGACGATGCCAACTGGCCATTTCGGCATAGATATGTTGGAAAAAGAGCCGAAGAAAGCCTTGAAAATTGCGGCCGCATTGGGTATTCGCACTATTTATTGCCCCTATCTTATGCCTGATCAACGTCCCAAATCTGGCGCAGGCTGGAAGGCATTCGGTAAGCGTCTTGGTGCAGTGGGTAAAGCAATGCGCGAAGAAGGTTATGGCTTCGGCTGGCACAATCATGATTTTGAATTCAAGAAGCTTTCAGATGGTTCACTGCCAATTGACCGCATTTTTGAAGGTGGCCCAATGTTGGATTGGGAAATTGATTTGGCTTGGGTCGCCCATGCCAAGCACAATCCAGTGAAGTGGATCAAAACTTACGGTGAACGCATCACTGCTGTGCACATTAAAGATAACGCCCCCAAAGGCCAGAACCTCGATCAACATGGCCAAGCCGATGTTGGCAAAGGCACACTGAAGTGGACGGAGATTTTTAAAGCAGTGCGTGAGAACACGCGCTGCACATCTTACGTGGTCGAACACGACGATCCGAAGGATTTCAAATCTTTCGCAAAGAATACATTTAATTACCTTTCAAAACTATAAGAG
>DATCEN010000086.1:0-2254 GCA_036510015.1 Aestuariivirga sp. | reverse complement strand
TGCTAACCACCGGATTGGTGCCCATAATCCACAGCGCTTTAATTTTACCCTCACCTAAAGCATTGAAGAGATCGACGGCCTTTAAGCCTGGCTTATCTGCCAAGCGCGGTGAAGCCCAGAATTTCTGCACCGCCGCCCGGTGACTTGAATCGGCTATATCCATGTGCGCAGCTAGCATGTTGGCCATGCCACCCACTTCGCGCCCGCCCATGGCATTGGGTTGCCCCGTGATGGAAAACGGCCCCGCCCCCAATTTGCCAATTCGGCCCGTCAGCAAATGGCAATTAATGATAGCATTTACTTTGTCGGTTCCAGACGTGGATTGGTTCACGCCCATAGAAAAGGCAGTTACTGCCTTTACGTTCGTTGTGAAGAGTGCATAGAAATTTTCAATGTCTTTGTGGGCAAGGCCCGTTGCGGCGGAAACTTTTTCAATTGTCCATGCGCGGGCCCCTAACAAAGCTTTACTTAGGCCAGAGGTGTGATCTTTCACGAAAGCTGTGTCGGTTTCCCCATTCAAATAAAGTTGGCGCAGTAAACCGTTGAAGAGCGCCACGTCACTGCCCGGTGTGATGGGAAGAAATAAATCAGCAACTTCCGCCGTTGCGCTGCGGCGCGGGTCGATGACGATAAGTTTTGTACCGCGTTTTTCACGAGCGGCTTGCAAGCGTTGAAACAAGATCGGATGACACCAAGCGAGATTAGAGCCAACCAGAACGACAAGATCAGCTTCTTCCAAATCAACATAATTGCATGGCATTACGTCCGCACCGAAGGCCCGCTTGTGGCCAGCAACCGCAGAGGCCATACACAAACGAGAATTTGTGTCGATATTGGCCGAACCTATGAAGCCCTTCATCAATTTGTTAGCGATGTAATAGTCCTCAGTCAGCATTTGACCCGAGACATAGAACGCCACACTATCCGGCCCATAATCGCGGATTACGGTGGCGAATTTCTCTGCCACTAAAGCAGTCGCGTCGTCCCATGAGGCACGTTTGTTCGCAATCATCGGATGCGTGAGGCGGCCTTGCGCCACCAAAGTTTCCGCCAGCGTCAGGCCTTTGGAACACAGCTTGCCAAAGTTTGCGGGGTGATCTGGGTCACCCGTGATTGAAATTGCGCCGTCCGCACCACGGGTTGCCAACACACCACAACCAACGCCGCAATAGGGGCATGTGGTCTTCGTTGTCGTCATGCAGCATCGCGCCTTAAGGCAGCAGCCTCCATAAATATGCGCCCATCTTCAATCACCAACTTCACTTTGCGCGCGCAGCCTTTATCAGGGCCTTTAACCTCACCTGTGTCCAAGGCCACCACCCAATTATGCAACGGACACGTCACCGAATGGCCATTCACAATGCCTTGGCTCAGTGGTCCACCCTTATGTGGGCACTTGTCCCACAGCGCAAAAACTATTCCATCAAAGGCTTTGAAAATCGCGATGTCGCCTTTTCCGGTGCTGACAATGCGAGAGCCGCGAAATGGCACATCTCTCACTAAACCAATATCAATCAAATCAGGATTCATCACCTTACTCCGCAGCAATACGTTTTGGAAATGCCCGCATTGGCACGAATTCATGGGACTCATGCCCAGAAGCACGCAAACGCCACGGGTCAATCTGCGCAAACTTTTGCGAGTAAGCGAATCTCTTAAAATAGGCTTGGCGCTTTGCTGCATCATCGACAATGTTCTGTCGTATGCTGTCAATACCAACACGGTCAGCCCACTTGTAAATGCGTTCGAGATAATAACCCTGTTCGCGGTAAAGTTGGGTCAGCGCAACGATCATCTCAAGCGCTTCATTTTCAGTGCTCACATGGGTGAGGACTTGCGTGCCCTTGATGTCGAGGCCCGCAGCACCTGCGAAGTGAATGTCATAGCCTGAGTCAACACAGATCACACCAATGTCTTTGCAGGTTGCTTCCGCACAATTACGTGGACAGCCAGACACGGCCATTTTCACTTTTGCGGGAGTCCATGAGCCCCACATAAATTTTTCAATTTTGATGCCCAGCGCGGTGGAATCCTGTGTGCCAAAGCGGCACCATTCGCTGCCCACACAGGTTTTGACAGTGCGAAGGCCCTTGGCATAGGCCGCACCGGAAACCATGCCCGCAGCATTGAGATCAGACCATACAGCTGGCAGGTCCTCTTTCTTCACACCCAGCAAATCGATACGCTGGCCACCCGTAACTTTGACGGTTGGGATAGCAAATTTATCAGCCACATCAGCAATGGCGCGAAGTTC
>DATCEN010000085.1:0-3899 GCA_036510015.1 Aestuariivirga sp. | reverse complement strand
TTAAAGTTTTTTGGCTTCGTCGAGTGCGGCTTTAATTTGCGGCAGTAAGTCAGCATTGCCGCAAACATAGCCGCCCGCATTAAGCGCATAATCTTCGCCATTGATGCCATTCACAAAGCCACCAGCCTCTTTGATGAAGAGAATACCAGCGGCCAAATCCCATGGCTTCAGGCCGTGGTGCCAGCCACCATCAAAACGGCCCATAGCGGTGAAGGCCATGTCGAGCGCAGTTGAACCGAGTGAGCGAATACCAGCAGTTTTGGTTTGCATCACGCCCAATTCCTTGCGCTGTAACTCATGGTTCTTGTCGGCACGGTTGGGAAGCCCACAGAACAACATTGACTCCGAAAGTTCTTTCCTGCCACCCACGCGCATGCGCTTATTATTCATAAATGCACCAGTGCCTTTTTCAGCATGGAACAATTCATCAGTGATGGGATTGTAAGTGACGCCCGCAACAATCTCGCCCTTGCGTTCAAGTGCAATGGTCAGCGCAAAAAGTGGCAGCGCATGCATGAAATTGAAAGTACCGTCGATGGGATCGATGATCCAGCGATGATCGGGGTCTTGGCCTTTGGTCTCACCGCCCTCTTCGCCAAGGAAGCCGTAAGTTGGGCGCGCCAATTTCAATTCTTCACGCAAAACCTTTTCAGCCTTTTTGTCAGAATTGGTGACAAAATCTGCTGGCCCCTTCACCGAAACTTGCAAGCCTGAGACTTCACCATAATCACGCTGCACACCACGGGCGGCTTTGCGGATGGCGGCGATCATGACAGTCATAATGGGAGTGGACACTGGGGCAATACTCAACTTGTTGGAAGGTTGCGCGGCCTTAGCAGGCTTTAACGGCCAAGGCTACTCTGCCGTTGGATCAGCCATAGGCTTGAAAGCCTCGGCCAGCGCTTTGGCTTGGTTCACCAAGGTGGGGTCTGCGTGCTCAGTGGCGGTGTCCAATTCTACATCGCCGCGCCCTGCGGCTCTGGCCAGAAAATTCCATTTCATCGCTTCAATCGGGTCTTTATCAACGCCCGGTATGCCCAAGGCAAGAACCCGCGCCAAACGGTTCTGTGCGATGGGGTTGCCGTGCTCTGCGGCAACCTTCAGCCACTTTGTACCAATGACCGGGTCTTTCTGCACCCCGTCACCGCGATAAACCATAACGCCATATTCAAGTGCTGCTTCAGGCAAGCCTTGCACGGCGGCCTTGGAGAACAAATCTCCCGCTGTGATCGGGTCTTTGTCCACGCCTTTGCCATCGAGATAAAGCAGTGCCAAATTATATTGCCCGCGCGGATTGCCTTTATCAGCTGCGGCCTTGAACCATTTTGCGGCATTGGCCCAATCTGGCTGCGTGCCATAAAGGCCCGCATAATACAGACCCAAATTATATTGGGCTTTTACATTGCCAGACTCTGCGGCCTTTTGCAGCCAAGGTGCTGCGTCAACCACCAGCGGCTTTTGGCCAGTGCCAGTGAGCAACAACATGGCAAGGGCAAATTCATTATCAGCGTCACCTGCATCGGCGCCTTTCTGAAACCAGACTTGCGCTTGCTGCAAATCCACTTCTTGGCCCATGCCTTTTTGCGCCATGTTGCCGAGCAAAAGGAATGCTTTGGGATCACCTTTGGTGGCAAAACCATCGGCGATCTTCTTGGCATCAACAAAATTGTTTTGTTGATACAGAGCCAGCGCCTGATCGATCCCGGGCGCTTGCGCAAATGCAGGAGCACAAAGGGCGAGAAAAAAGATGAAAGCAAGTCGCTTCATTTCAGTTTTAAAACTAACTCCGTGATGATGCGCGTTGCGGCTTCAGCATTTTGCCACATCGCGTCAGAGGGGCGAATAAAATCGGAATGCTTAGCCAAAATTATGGCTTCTTCCAGCGTTGCAGCATCCAACGGAACGGCGGGTATTTCGGCCAGCTCATTCCACCATTTCACCAAGGGTTCACCAGTGATTTGTGCCTTCTGATGGAACGCCACATAATCGGCCCCCTGCTCTGAGGCTTCCATCGCCGCATGGCGCGAGGTGCCGCAATCTAACCCCACCATCGTATCCTTTGGCAATGACATGCGCAGATCTAACAAATTAAATTCTGAGCTCGTCACATGCAAGCCATCCGCCTTGAGGCGCGAAACAATGCGAGGCTCCACATCCGCTAAAAGAACGGCAAGGCCCAGTTCTTGCAACGCAGATACATCTTGCGCAGTGGCGTTTTCATAGATCACGATGGAAGCACAATCACCTGCCGAGACGGCGGCTTTGGCGCAGGCGATCACATCAGCGAGGATTGCATCTTTGGGAGCAACCAGAAAGAATCGTACTTTGTTCATGGCCGCGTTTTAGGCAGCGCCAGCCACTTTGTCACCCTTGGGAAGAAGCATCGCAAGAATGCCTAAGGCCGGCAGGAAAGCACAGATGCGGAACACAAAATCAATACTCGTTGCGTCCGCCAGCACGCCCAAGGCCGCTGCCCCTAAGCCGCCAAGGCCGAAAGCCAGACCAAAGAACAGACCAGAGATCATCCCCACACGGCCGGGCAGTAATTCCTGCGCATAAACCACCATGGCTGAGAAGGCCGAGGAAATGATAAGACCAATCGGCACGGTAAGCACGACTGTCCAAAACAAATTGGTGTAGGGCAGCGCCAGCGTGAAAGGCAAGGCACCCAAGATCGAAAGCCAAATTACAGCTTTCGTGCCAATCCGGTCACTTAGCGGGCCACCAAGGAACGTTCCAACGGCAGCGGCACCCAGCATGATGAACAGGTAGATTTGCACTTCCTGTTGGCTGATGCCGAAATGGGCAATCAGGTAGAAACTGTAAAACACCTGCAGGCTGGTCAAATACATGAATTACGAGAACATCAGGATCAACAACACAGTGAGAGCCAAGATCACTTGATTGCGGTTGAAGACACGCGCATGGGCCTTAGCTGCCGCCTTGCGCACATGATCCTTGAGCCAGGCCGCATACCAGCGCCCCACAAAACTTAACAGCACAAAGGCCAAAACTGCAAGTGGTGCAATCCATGCAATTGCCCATTGGCCGCGTGGCAAAACGATCAGCGCAGTGAGCAACGGGCCAATGGCACTGCCAGTATTGCCACCCACTTGGAAAACCGATTGAGCAAAACCAAACCGACCACCAGACGCAAGCCTCGCCACGCGTGATGCCTCGGGGTGAAACAGCGATGAACCAATACCGATCATTGCTGCGGCCAATAGAATGCCCGAGTAAGACGTGGCCATTGAAAGAAGCAACAAGCCAGCCAACGTGCTCACCGGTGCCAAAGGCAAGACATAGGGTAATGGATATTTGTCGGTGAAGATCCCGAAAACCGGCTGCAGGATTGAGGCGGTCACTTGGTAGACCAAAGTGATCAGGCCGATTTGCGCAAAACTCAATGCGTAGTTCTGATGTAGCAGAGGATAGATCGACAGCAAAACTGCTTGCATCGTATCATTGATGCCGTGGCAGATGGCGGCTGAAAACAAAATGGCCATTGCCGCTGTCATGGCGGGTGCTTGCGGGGTGGGTGTCGTGGTTGTGGCTGAGGTCATGGGCGGGGGATTTAAGTTTCGCACCCCCGTTCGTCAACCGTCATAATCGCAATGCCACCTAGCTTTGGCGTAGAGGCAGCTTACTTTTTCAACGCCGCAACACCGGGCAAGTCTTTGCCTTCCAGCCATTCGAGAAAAGCTCCACCTGCGGTGGAAATATAAGTGAAATCATCGGCCACGCCAGCATGGTTAAGCGCAGACACAGTGTCGCCGCCACCTGCAACGCTGATCAGCTTGCCCGCCTTGGTTCGGGCAGCGGCATATTGCGCCACTTCCACTGTGGCTTTGTCGAAAGGCTGCATTTCAAATGCGCCAAAGGGGCCATTCCACAACAGC
>DATCEN010000084.1:0-4367 GCA_036510015.1 Aestuariivirga sp. | reverse complement strand
GGCAGCCATTTTTGGCACAACTGGCGCTATCGCAAAGGTCTTTTCAATTCCTGAAGCCGACGCAATCGCAACTGTGAACGCTCCCGATGATTGGGAACCTTCGGTCATCGACGATGGCATTGAAATGAATTCCCCTGATAATGGAGTCTATGTCTCGATTGAATCGGTCAAAGCCGACAAAATCACTGATGCCGTAGCAGAAAGCGTGAAAGTGTTAGGCGAACAAGGCTTGGAGATAGACATCTCCACCCAGAAAGCCAGCGATAAAGAAGTTAACGGGATGAAAATTCATAACTTGGAATACACTGGCAAAGACGACGACGGCCCGACTGAATTTTCCGTTACATTGGTTGAAACACGTGTGCCAGATCAGTTTGTAATGCTCACCTTCTGGGGCTCAGAAGATGCACAGAAAACCAATGACGCGGCCTTGAGCGCAATTTTGCAAAGCGTGCAATTGACTAAATAGCAGCTGGCTCCGCCAGGCCAAGTATCCAACAAAAAAAGCCGCCGAAGCAACTGGCTCCGGCGGCGTAGTGGGCAGGGGTTGTGGGGCAAACCTGCCTGAAAACTGGCCCAAATGGAGCCAGCATCCTTGGGGCTGGCCCGGACAAGGCCAGCATGGGGAGGAAAATGGCTGTCTTCTCAAACAGCCACACCATGAAGTAGGAAGCGCTTTGGGCCTTTTCAAGCCCGAAACCTGCGAGACGAAAAGCTTAAGCTTCGTCGTCTTCGCCTTTGATAGAGCCGTCAGTGATGCGTGACGCGATCAAACCAGCATTGGCCCTGATGGCCGCCTCAATCTTGCTCGCCAGATCAGGATTCTGTTTGAGGAAGACCTTGGCATTATCCCTGCCTTGGCCGATGCGTTCACCGTTATAGGAATACCACGAGCCAGATTTTTCAACCACGTTAGCGGTGACACCAAGGTCAACCAATTCGCCAACTTTGGAAATGCCTTCGCCATACATAATATCAAATTCCACCATCTTGAACGGCGGCGCCACTTTGTTTTTAACCACCTTCACGCGGGTTTGATTGCCCACAACTTCTTCGCGGTCTTTGATGGCACCAATGCGGCGAATATCAAGGCGCACCGAGGCATAAAACTTCAAAGCATTGCCGCCAGTGGTGGTTTCAGGCGAACCAAACATCACACCAATTTTATGACGGATTTGGTTGATGAAAATCACCATGCAATTGGATTTGGAGATGGAGGCCGTCAACTTACGCAAAGCTTGGCTCATCAAACGCGCTTGCAGGCCAGGCAGACTATCGCCCATCTCGCCCTCAAGTTCGGCCTTGGGCGTTAAGGCCGCCACTGAATCAATCACCAGAATTTCAATGGCGCCAGAACGCACCAATGTATCAGCAATTTCTAAGGCTTGTTCGCCCGTGTCAGGTTGGGAGATCAGAAGATCATCAATGTTCACGCCCAGCTTGCGGGCATAAAGCGGATCAAGCGCATGTTCAGCATCCACAAAAGCGCAAATGCCACCGCGCTTTTGAGACTCGGCAATAGCATGCAAAGCCAAAGTGGTTTTGCCGGATGATTCCGGCCCATAAATTTCAATCACACGACCACGCGGTAATCCGCCAATGCCCAGTGCAATATCAAGGCTGAGAGAGCCAGTTGAAATCGATTCCACATCCATGGCTTGATTGGCCCCAAGCTTCATGATGGAGCCTTTGCCGAAAGCCCGCTCAATCTGGCTTAACGCAGCTTCCAAAGCCTTGCCCTTATCGCTACCCATATTCTCAACAACCTTCAGATTGGCTTGCCCCATTGCACTCTCCTCTTAACTGATGTGAACCCTGATGTGAACCGAACCCTACTCGTTCCGTCCATGTGCACTGTATGTTCTATTTTGGTTCTCAACGCAAGTTCTTTTCAAGATTTTTTATTCATTATTAGAATCAAATGCTTGGATTGAATTTGCAAAGTTGGCTGGGGTTTTCGCACAAAAAAGGCCCGAATGCGTTTTGGGGAGGAAGGCAAACAGCAAGTGCTGAAAACCTATGAAAGTGCAACGCATTCGGGCCCGCAACGATTGGCTTGGAAGGGGTTCGTCACCAATCGCTAGGAGGAACTGCGAGGGAAAATTCCCAGTCCACTCCGCAATTGAAAATGAGTGATTCCCATAATCAATACAAGTTATAATTGCTTAAAATCGTTAATACACTCTTTAATTGAAGAAGGCTGTTATAATAGAAATGACGCGCAGCAAGTGACTCGCATGTATTTTTGCGTGTTCAACTAGTCATCTCCGCTTTTACTTTTTCAACCAGCTGCTTCAGCGAGAACGGTTTCTGGATAAAGCCAAAGTCGGTGGGGCTATCCGGCGTTTTTTCAAATGCGTCCTCGGCATAGCCACTCATGAAAATGAACTTGGATTTGATGCCGCGCTTGCGCAGTTCCTTCAACATGGTGGGGCCATCCATTTCCGGCATCACAACATCGGAGAGAATAAGTTCAAAACCCACTTTATCATCTTCCAAAACTTCAAGCCCCATCTGGCCGGTGGAAGCCTCAACCACAGTATAGCCGCGCGATGTGAGTGCGCGCGCCGCAAAGGCCCGCACAGAATCCTCGTCCTCCACAATAAGAATGCGGCCACGGCCAGAGAAGTCCTCGCGAAGTGGTGCAGCTTCTGTTACGGGCTTGGCCGCCAACATGGCCGCTGCGGCCTTTGCTTCAAGGCGCGGCAGAAAGATGCGGAACTTTGTGCCCTTACCGATTTCGCTATCACAATAGATGAAGCCGCCTGATTGTTTAACAAAGCCATATACCATCGAAAGACCAAGGCCCGTGCCCTTGCCCACTTCCTTGGTGGTAAAGAACGGATCCCAAATCTTATCGAGCAATTCTTTGGGAATGCCCTGACCTGTGTCTGTGGTTTGCACCACCACATAATCGACCGCATTCAGCGTGTGTCCAATAGCGGCCGTATCGGCTGCGGCAAGATTGTTGGTGCTCAGGCTGAAGTGCCCACCGTTGGGCATTGCGTCGCGGGCGTTGGAAGCAAGGTTCACAATCGCCTGTTCGAGTTGATGAATATCCACCAACACTGGCCACAAATCTCGCGCGTGAGAAATTGAAAGTTCCACCTTATCGCCCACCACGCGTTTCAGCAGCAAGCCCAAATCCGCCATCTGATCTGGTAAATCGCAGGGCTTGGGCAAAATCGTTTGCTTGCGTGAGAAAGCCAAAAGCTGGCGCACCAAGCCCGCCGCGCGGTTGGCATTATTTTTGATCGACATCACATCTTGAAATGACGGATCTGTAGGTCGCATTTTAATCAGCAGTAAATCGGCAAAGCCAATGATCGGGGTGAGCATGTTGTTAAAGTCATGCGCCAAACCGGATGAGAGTTGGCCCACCGCCTGCATCTTTTGGCTTTGCACCAATTGTGCTTCCAGTAATTTGCTTTCGGTTTTGTCGATCGCAAAAACTGCTGAGCCTTCGCCGCGTTTGCCTGGCACCAAAGTTAAATGCGCGCTGCGCTGCTCGGTTCCAGCAAAGCCCACATCAAGCTGAACTGTTTGATCGCTCTTGGCTTCGCTGCGCCGCGCTGTAAAGCGTGCCGCACTTTCGCCATCCAAAGTGTCGGCCATCTTGCCACCACGCACCAATTTTGATGACAACGCCAGCAGTGGTGCATTGGCGTTGATAATGCGCCCTTCATCATCCAAAGTGGCATAGCCAATGGGCAACGATGACATCAGGGCGAGTGGGCCTTCAACGCCCCTTTCCTCAATGGTTCCGCGCATCACCATGCAGCGCGCCGGCAAGGGTCTGCCGTTGCCATCATAATCAGCACGGTTGATGAGCGTGTAGATCTCGCTGGAACCATTCTTAGCCCGCAGCGGCAAAGCAAACCGATCAATACGGTGGCCGTTTTCTTTGGGCTCCAGTGCGGTGAGCACTTTGGCTGATGCAGGCCCGATCACCTGCTCTAATGTCATCTTGCCAGATTGCACTTCCATCAAGTCAAAACCCAGCCATGCAGCCAGCGTGGCATTGATATAGTCCACTTTACCATTGGGCAGCGCTGAGAAAAAACCAACCGGTGCCTGATCCAAATATGAGATGATGAATTGCAGCCGTGCAAACGCACCTTCTTGGCGCATGCGGTCTTCAGTGATATCAAGCAGCCGCCACAAGGTTTTGCCGCTGCGGTTGTTCACCGCCATTGGCGATACTTGCAAGCGCAGCCACTTGGCATTTTTCGCGTCAGCAAATGGCGCAGATGAGCCAGCGGCAATCCGCATGTCTCTAATCTCCGGCCGGTCTTGGCTAGCGGCTTGACCAAGTTGATAAACTGGCTCGGCAAAATCCGGATAGCCGGCATAAAGCACATCAAAGC
>DATCEN010000083.1:0-5181 GCA_036510015.1 Aestuariivirga sp. | reverse complement strand
TTGTTTTCAAAGCATGGCGTCAGCGTCGACATTCTGCAAATGCGAGATGGCACTTCGATCAGCGATCTTGCGAACCAGGCCGCGCAACAGGACTATGACATCATTGTTGCTGGCGGTGGCGACGGAACTGTCAATGCGGTGGCGGCCGCTTTGGTGGGTCACCCAACATCACGCTTGGGCGTTTTGCCGCTGGGCACACTGAATCACTTTGCCCGTGACCTCGGCATCCCAACTGAGGTTCCCCAAGCCATAGCAATCATCTGCGGCGGGCAAAGCAAGGCGGTTGATGTTGGTGTGGTGAATGATCGCTATTTCTTGAACAATTCGAGTTTGGGTCTTTATCCCGCAATCGTTAAACTGCGCGAAAGGCTGCAAAGTGCGGGCTACACAAAATGGTTGGCAATGTTATTTTCCTCATTGAGAATCTTGAGCGCGTTTCGACAATTTGAATTGGAAATTCAACCGTCGACTGGTGGCTCCATCAAATGCAAAACCGCTTTGCTGTTCGTGGGCAACAATGCCTACGAAACATCGGTTGCAAAATTGGGTACAAGACTAGCAATTGATCGTGGCCTGTTGTGGATCAACATGCCGAGACATCCAACCCTCATGGGCCTTGCAATGGGACTGCTTGCGCTCATATTTCGGCGTGAGAAACCTGCGGACACACTGATATTTGAAGCGACATCACTCAAAGTGAGAAGTAACAAACAACTGCTGACGGTGGCAGCTGATGGTGAGGTATTGCATCTCAAAACCCCGTTGAACTACCGCATATTGCCCCGGGCGTTGAACGTGATGGTTCACGCTCCGCAAAGTGAAACAAAATGACCGCAAGTCGAAATCATTTCCTAGTAGCGATGGTCATATTGGGTGGGTCATTTGCCATTCTTCTAGCCCTGGTTTGGAATGGTGAAACGAATACCGCTGATCTGGCGCTGCGCAATTGGGCGCTTAGCTTTAATACCCCAACGACCGTCGCCATCTGGGAGGGCATTTCTTTTGCGGGATCGGTTATTGTCCTCACCGGCCTGACCTTTCTGTCATTGGGGTTATTGGCGGTGCGGCGTGATTGGCTTGGGTTGCGATACCTGGCCTTTTCGATGGGCGGCGCCGTCGGGCTTAACACGATCATCAAATTACTTGTGCATCGTTCAAGGCCTGATGAAGTCTATGCGAATACTATGCCGACGTCTTACAGTTTTCCCAGTGGGCATGCGCTGTTCAGTCTCACATTTTTCATTTCAGTTGCCATCATCTTGAGCCAATACCGCCGGGGCAATCGGGCCGGTATCATTTGGGGTGTGGCAGCAGTGATGATTACCTTGATAGGAGTGTCACGAATATTCCTCGGCGTCCACTACGGTTCGGATGTCCTGGGCGGCTATCTCATCGCTGCCCTTTGGCTGATGTTTGTCACGATGGTGGCTCCCGCAGGCAGACATCCTCATCACCTTAACTTGGAGGCCTGACTCAACTGAGACTGAAAGCCCGAGAATTGTCTCGGGCTTTCATGTTTTTTACTCGCAATGACGATGGTTATCTGCAGAAGATAACAACAGGCCAGCACCGCCGCCAACAGCGGCACCGCCCACGGCATAAGCACTGCCCCAGATCACAGCACTACCAACGCCGCCTGTTACCGCGCCAAGGGCCGCGCCCACGAACAGAAGCGGCAGAAGGGTATCATTACGGTCCATGCAACGGCTTTGATCAAAGCCATGGTCATGGTGCCTGCCTTCAGCAGATGCAGAGGTTGCTGTGGCGGCGAGGCTGCTGGCAGCAAGGCTCAAGGCCAATGTAATCTTTAAAATATTCTTCATATTCGAACTCCTTAAATTGTGCCGCAAGTGCTAAAACCGAATCGCTGTGATGCGGCCCGATTCAACTGTTTTACGACGATTAGCATTTGCGACTTTTGACCACGGGGGTCAAAAGCCATACCGACCAAACGGCCACAGCTGGAAATGGTTGCATTACAGTTCCATTACATATGCCGGATTTGTTATTTCTGGAAGAAAATGCGTGCAACAACAAATACATGTGCGAGTTGTTGCAACGATAAAAAATTTGGGATTCCAATCGTAGATAAAACGCTAGCCCGACATGGCCTCGTATTCGTCTCCGAAAAATGGGCAACAAACAACAGTTCCTAATCCAGAGGTGGGAAGGGCTATCTATCGCCGTTCCTAATGCTATAGAAGAAGTGCGAGCCCAATGATTTGTGCGGCGCACAAGTCGAATATACCTGAGGGCAAGGGTAACCCAAACCTCTTGCTTTGATTCACCAATTTAGCGCTTGACCAAATCCGACTCATCGCCTAGTAAGCGCCTACTTTCCAGACGCAGGCCGTTGTGAGTTCGCCTCACAAAACGCTGTTGGGATAGTAAAAAGACAAAGATTTCAAGGTCATGCCCCTCGAACCTGGCCGGTTCATTGGGCCTCTGGTTTTGGCACTAAGCGGATCCGGACTGGGTCGCTTGAGTGCTTTTTTCGTTTGCCCAGTCCGAATGAATTTGACGGTTTAATCTTAAAGGTTTCCTTGGCACATGCCGACAATTAACCAGCTCATCCGCAAGCCACGTCTTGCGCCAGTTTACCGGAACAAGGTTCCGGCCATGCAATCTTGCCCGCAAAAGCGTGGCGTTTGCACGCGTGTTTATACCACCACGCCAAAGAAGCCGAACTCGGCGCTTCGTAAGGTGGCTAAGGTTCGTCTCACCAATGGCTTTGAAGTGGTGAGCTACATTCCAGGCGAAGGCCATAACCTGCAAGAACACTCTGTTGTCATGATCCGTGGCGGCCGTGTGAAGGATTTGCCAGGCGTTCGTTATCACATCATCCGCGGCATCTTGGATACCCAAGGCCTGCCTAAGCGCCGTCAGCGTCGTTCTAAATACGGCGCGAAGCGTCCGAAGTAAGAGGATCACACAATGTCACGTCGTCACTCCGCCGAAAAGCGCGTTATCAATCCCGATCCTAAGTTCGGTGATTTGATTGTTTCCAAATTCATGAACAACCTCATGGAAGATGGCAAAAAGTCTGTTGCTGAAAACATCGTTTACGGTGCTTTTGATATCGTTCAGGCCAAAGCCAAGCAGGATCCAATCGTATTGTTCCATGCTGCACTGCAGAATGTAGCGCCTGCCATTGAAGTGCGTTCGCGCCGCGTTGGTGGTGCAACATACCAAGTGCCAGTTGAAGTGCGCACTGAGCGTCGTCAAGCTCTTGCGATCCGCTGGATCATCATTGCTGCACGTGGCCGCAATGAAAAGACCATGGTTGAACGTCTATCGGCTGAATTGCTCGATGCGGGCAACAACCGCGGCACCGCCGTGAAAAAGCGCGAAGACACCCATAAGATGGCCGAAGCCAACCGCGCTTTCAGCCACTATCGTTGGTAACAGATTATCATGGCACGCACTCACGAACTCAAAAATTATCGCAACTTCGGCATCATGGCTCACATCGATGCTGGCAAGACGACTGCGACCGAACGCATTCTCTATTATAGCGGTAAGACTCACAAAATCGGCGAAGTGCATGACGGCGCTGCCACCATGGATTTCATGGAGCAGGAACAAGAGCGCGGCATCACCATTACATCGGCCGCCACCACCACGGTGTGGAATGGTATGCGTCTCAACATTATTGACACGCCAGGCCACGTTGATTTCACGATTGAAGTTGAACGTTCGCTGCGTGTGCTTGACGGCGCTGTTTGCGTGTTGGATTCAAACCAAGGCGTTGAGCCACAAACTGAAACCGTTTGGCGTCAAGGCGACAAATATGCAGTTCCACGTATTGTGTTCTGCAACAAGATGGACAAGACCGGTGCATCTTTTGAGCAATGCCTCAAAGACATCAAAGAACGTCTCGGCGCAAAGCCAGTTCCTATTCAGTTACCAGTTGGTGCTGAACTTGATTTCAGAGGCATCATTGATCTCGTGCGCATGAAGGCCGTGATCTGGGATAACGAAGAACTCGGCGCCACCTATCACGACGAAGAAATTCCAGCCGATTTGCTGGGTGCCGCCAAACAAGCCCGCGCAGATATGATCGAAGCCTGCGCTGAGCTCGATGAAAAAGCCATGGATGACTATCTCAATGGTATTGAGATGGACAATGCTACAATTAAGCGTCTTCTGCGCAAAGCTGTGTTGAACGCTTCGTTCTTCCCCGTGTTGTGTGGCTCTGCTTTCAAGAACAAAGGCATTCAACCTTTGCTTGATGCGGTTTGTGACTATCTGCCTTCACCTTTGGATCGCCCAGCCATTAAGGGCATTGATGTAAAGACCGGTGGCGAGACCACACGTCCGTCATCTGACACAGAGCCTCTGGCTCTGTTGGCCTTCAAATTGATGGATGACCAATTTGGCATTCTCACATTCTGCCGCATCTATTCCGGCGTGTTGAGCACGGGCACAACGCTTTTGAATTCGACACGTGAAAAGTCTGAGCGTGTGGGCCGCATGGTTCTCATGCACGCCAACAACCGCGAAAACATTTCTGAAGCCCATGCTGGTGACATCGTTGCTCTCGTTGGCCTGAAAGATACCCGCACCGGCGATACGCTGTGTGATCCAGCCAAGCCAGTGATCCTCGAAAAGATGGAATTCCCTGAGCCTGTTATCGAAATGAAGGTCGAACCAAAAACCAAGGTTGACCAAGAAAAGATGGCCATGGCTTTGTATAAGCTGGCTGCTGAAGATCCATCCTTCCGCGTTTCAACTGATTCAGAATCTGGCGAAACCATTATTAAGGGCATGGGCGAACTTCATCTCGACATTAAGGTCGATATTTTGAAGCGTACCCATAAGGTTGAAGTTGTTGTTGGTGCGCCGCAAGTGGCTTACCGCGAAGCCATCACCCGCAAAGTCACCAAAGACTACACCCATAAAAAGCAAACCGGCGGCACGGGCCAATATGCTCGCGTTATTCTGGAAATCGAACCAGCCGAAATTGGCGCAGGCAATTCGTTTGAAAGCAAAGTGGTCGGCGGTTCAGTTCCGAAGGAATATATCCCCGGCGTTGAAAAGGGCTTGAACTCAGTATTGAGCGCTGGCCCGCTGATTGGCTTTCCTGTGGTTGATATGAAAGTGTCGCTGATTGACGGCGCTTATCATGACGTTGACTCTTCGGCCATCGCCTTTGAAATCGCCACCCGCTCAGCAATGCGC
>DATCEN010000082.1:0-15088 GCA_036510015.1 Aestuariivirga sp. | reverse complement strand
CGCGGTATTTGACAAGGTCGGGAAGCCAAGTTCCCTGCCACGGTTTATATTTGTTTGAGAAGTGGCGGAATACTGGAGCGACCGCAAAATAATCCACAAAGAAAGCCATGAAATTGAATTTGACGTCGAGTGTCTGCCAGTCGCCGGCGAATTCAAGATTCAAAACGTCTTGGTCGGGCAGATTGTAACTTTCGCCACTGTCCTGCAACTTGAATATATGGTCGACGCAGCGCGGCAAGATTTTGTGGCTTAAGGTTTGTTGCCAATCAAACAGCAAGACACCTGAATTGAAATAACGCGCGCCTTTTGGCAGGCCGATTTTTTGCACATGGCTGCCAAACATATTGAGCGGGCCGGGCAGGGATTGATAGTCTTCCACCGCACCGAGACTCTTGCCGCATAAATTGACGGTGAAAATCTCAGCGAGCGGATTTTCACACAGGATATCGCAATCAAGATAGAGAACGCGCGTGTAGTGAGCTGGCAAATGTTGATCGATGGTAAGGCGCAACAAGGCTGCCGTGCTAAACCGCGCTGTGGGGAAATTGGCCAGTGCCTTGGGCAGGGTAACGTCAATCAGTTTGGCGGCAAAGCCATGCGCCTTGGTGAAAGTGGCAAATTGCTGGCGGTCAAAAGCTTTACTGGCGCTGGTGAGTACGTAGAAATCGGCGATTTCGGCACCGCCATTTTGGACACAAGACAAAAGTGTGGCTCCAGCAAGGGGCAGCCAATTGGGCGTGCAACACACGACAATAGCATTAAGTTTTGCGCGGGCGGGAGTTTTAACCATGGTGGAGTCCTAGCGGCGTTGAACCCGCCTCGCAACTGCCGGCAGGGCCAGCTTGCCACCGCCGCCCCAATCCCCTATAGGGCCGCCATCCCGGCATCGATCCACCCCTGGAGGGAGGCTGGGTATCATCAAGAAGCCAGTCCTGTTCGCAAAGGCAAGAACTTTTGCGGGACGGGCTTTATCAATTGGAGTTATCTCATGTCTAAAATCATTACAATTCAAGCCGCAGCCCGCGGCAAAGCCGGCAAGGGGGCCGCTAGAGCTGTTCGTCGTGAGGGTCATGTGCCCGGCGTCGTTTATGGTGACAAGCAAGCCCCAGCCAACATTACCATGACCTATAAGGCGGTTCTGCCGCATGTGGAAACTGGCCGTTTCTTGTCAACATTGGTTGACCTTGAAATTGACGGCAAGACCATGCGCGCCATCGCCCGCGATGTGCAATTTGATCCGGTGAAAGACCGCATCATTCACGTTGATTTTTTGCGCCTCGGCAAAGATGCCCGTATCGCCGTTGATGTTCAGGTTCACTTCAAGAACCAAGAAGCTGCCCCCGGCTTGAAAGCTGGCGGCGTTCTCAACATCGTATCGCATACGGTTTCGCTGTATTGCCCGGCTGACTTTATTCCCGATGAAATCGTGGTTGATCTCACTGGCATGCAGATCATGCAATCGGTTCACTTGTCGCAATTAACCTTGCCAGACCGTGTAACCTCTGCGGTGCGCGGTGACGTAACCCTTTGTGCCATCTCTGCTCAGGCCAAGGAAGAAGTGGTTGAAGCTGTTGCTGCTGTTGCTGCAGACGTTCCGGCTTCTGCCCAGAAGGCACCTGACGCCGCCGCTGGTGCCGCTCCTGCCGCTGGCGCCAAGCCTGCAGCTGGTGCCAAGCCTGCTGCCGGTGCGAAGGCTGCTGCTCCCGCCGCTGGCGCTAAAGCTGCGGCTCCTGCTGCTGCTGCACCGAAGAAGAAGTAACTTCTTCTCATTCGATTTGAAACGGCGGGCCGCAACGCCCGCCGTTTTGTTTCTGGCATTACTGACAAATTTTGGTTTGCGCTATGCTACTCCGTCGGCTTGTTTTTAAGGACTCACATGACATCTTCAAAGCTGGTTGGCCGTTTGGGCCGCGTTGAGTTTATTACGCTGATTGCAGCGCTCATCGCCATCAATGCTGTTGCCATTGATATCATGTTGCCCGGCTTACAACAGATTGGTGCTGGCCTTGGTGAGCCTGATCCCAATCGCAGGCAGCTGGTTATTCCGGCTTACATGCTGGGCTTTGGCATTTTGCAGATCGTGTTTGGCCCGTTGTCTGATCGCTATGGCAGGCGCAAACCCTTGCTGGTGGGCTTGGTCATTTATTGCATCGCCGCACTCAGCGCTTATGCGGTGACGGATTTCAACAGCCTTGTGGTGTTGCGTTTTGCACAAGGTGCGGGCGCTGCGGCATCAGCGGTGATTGCCACTGCACTGGTGCGCGATCTATTCGTGGGCGATGAAATGGCCAAGACTATGTCATTCGTGTTTATGGTTTTAATGCTGTCTCCGATCTTTGCACCCGGCCTTGGCCAGATGCTATTGGTGGTGTTGGATTGGCGCGGGCTGTTTTTGTTTATGGCCTTGATTGGAATGCTTGTGACTTTGTGGGTGTGGTTGCGCCTGCCAGAGACTTTGAAACCAGAAGACCGACGCCCGTTTGGGCTGAAGTCTATTGTTGAGGGCTTTGGCATTGTGTTCTCAAACCACGTTGCGCTGCGCTATATTTTGGCGGGGGCGTTTTTGTTCGCCGGGCTGATTGCCTTTCTCACATCTTCGCAACAGATTTATGTTGGCATCTATGGGGTAGGAATGTGGTTTCCGGCCTTCTTTGCTGCAGGTGGGGCAATCTCCGCTGTTGGTGGTTTTGCTAATACACAGCTGATGAATAGGTATGGGATGAGACGCCTTTCGCACTTGGCGCTCTATGTGTTTAGTTTTGCGACGGCGCTTATGTTGCTGCTCGGGTTCTTGCACATGATTCCGGTTTGGGTGTTCTTCGCATTGTCGGCGGTGCAGTTTTTTACCTTCAGCATGATGATGCCGAATTTTGGGGCCTTAGCGATGGAACCCTTGGGCGAAGTTGCAGGCACCGCGGCCTCGGCACAAGGATTTTTGCAAATGGTGTTGGGGGCAGGGATCGGCGCTTTCATTGGTCAGATGTACAACACAACTACCATTCCGCTGGCACTGGGCATGTTGGTGCTGGCGCTATTGGCGATGGGGCTCATCAGCTTTACTGTGCGCGAGGTGCCAGCTTAAATTCTGGCTGGCGCATTGTCATAATCGGCGAATTATCCTAAAGGGCGCGCCATGTATCTCTTCGTCGGCCTCGGCAATCCTGGCGCTTCTTATGCCTCTAACCGGCATAATATCGGATTCATGGCGGCAGATGTTATGCACAGCCGCCATAATTTTTCGCCATGGCGCAAGAAGTTTAAAGGTGATTTGAGCGAAGGCACTTTAGGCGCTGAAAAAGTTCTGCTGCTCAAGCCGCAAACTTTCATGAATGAAAGTGGGCGCAGTGTGGGCGAGGCTGTTCGCTTTCATGATATTCCTTTAGAGAATGTCTATGTGTTTTATGACGAGTTGGATTTAGAACCGGGCAAAGCGCGCGTACGGCTTGGCGGTGGAGCTGCTGGGCATAATGGCATTCGTTCGATTGCAGCGCACATCACACCAGAATTTAAGCGGGTGCGTTTGGGCATCGGCCATCCGGGTGATAAGCGTTTTGTGCAGCCGCATGTGCTGGGCAATTTTGCTAAGGATGATAAGGATTGGTTGGTTCTCGTGCTTGATGCCGTGGCCGACAATGCAGACATGCTGGCCGCAGGGCAGGATGAAAAGTTTCAGAGCAAAGTGGCGATGATTGTCAATCCGCCACGGCCAAATGGTGTGAAGCCTTAGGGGCTGGAGATTATCGTTCTGTCTATTGAATGTTTGGTATTGCATGCCTGCATTTCGCGTGATACACACTGAACCATATGGTTCAGTATTCTCAAACCCGCTTTAACGCCTCGTTCGCAGCGCTCTCGGATACCACGAGGCGCGGCGTTCTGGAGCAACTCGGCCGAGCGGACGCTTCAATCACAGACTTGGCCTCGAAATTCCACATGACTCTAACAGGCATGAAGAAGCATGTCGGCGTTTTGGAACAGGCAGGGCTGGTCAGCACGCGGAAAGTCGGGCGGGTACGTGTCTGCAAAATCGGCTTGCACCGATTGGGAGAAGAGATGGCGTGGATCGAGAGATACCGCCAGATCTGGGCCGCGCGGTTTGACGCATTGGATGCCGTTGTTGAGGAAATGAAACAGAAGGAGAGTAGCGATGGACAAAAGAAGAGAAAGTGAACCCAACGTCATAACGAACAAAACGACTGTGGAACGGAAGTCCGAACGTGAGTTCGTCGTCACGCGAAGCTTCAACGGCCCAGCGCGTATGGTGTTCAAGGCGTGGACGACGCCTGAGCTACTCAAGTGGTGGTGGGCACCGAAGTCTTTCGGGATAACTTTCATTTCCTGTGAGGCTGATGCCCGTACAGGTGGCAGTTATCGTTTTGTGTTTGGTCATCCCAGTTCAGATCAACCCATGACGTTTTTCGGTAAATACATCGAAGTGACACCATCCTCTCGCCTCGTGTGGACGAATGATGATGGTAAAGAGGGCGGTGCAGTCACTACGGTGACCTTCGAAGAACGAGGCGAGCAGACGCTGGTCGTCATGCACGACCTCTATGTCTCGAAGGAAGCCCTAGACGATGCCATCGCCTCTGGCAGCACAGGTGGGTTTGGCGAGTCGTTTGAGCAACTGGACGCGCTTCTCTCTCCAATGTGATAGCGTTGAAACGATGCAGCATTGAACGGCTAAGACTGGCTTGCAAAACCTGCGCAAGCCCCTAAGAGAGCGCTGGATTTAGCGGAGCATCTTTCATGGGTTTTAAATGCGGCATTGTGGGCCTTCCAAATGTGGGAAAATCCACCTTGTTCAACGCGCTGACGCAGACATCATCAGCGCAGGCGGCGAACTATCCGTTCTGCACCATTGAACCCAATGTGGGCGATGTGGGCGTGCCTGATCCGCGTTTGGACACTTTGGCGAAAATCGCTGGCAGTGCGCAGATCATCCCCACGCGGTTGACGTTCGTTGACATCGCTGGGCTGGTTAAAGGCGCATCAAAAGGCGAAGGCCTGGGCAACCAATTCCTCGCCAACATCCGCGAGACGGATGCAATCGCGCACGTTGTGCGTTGTTTCATTGATGATGACATCACCCATGTGAACAATAAGATTGAACCCCTGGCCGATATTGAAACCATCGAAACCGAATTGATGCTGGCGGATTTGGACAGCCTTGAAAAGCGGTTCAGTGCGGCTGAGAAAAAAGGCAAGCAGGGCGACAAAGAACAAAAGGAATTGGCTGAGCTGATGCACCGCGCATTGGTGTTGCTGCGTGAGGGCAAACCGGCGCGGCTGGTTGAGCGCACTGCCGATGAAGAAAAGAATTTCCGTGGGCTTGGTCTGCTATCATCAAAGCCGGTGCTTTATGTATGCAATGTCGAGGAAACCAGCGCTGATAAAGGCAATGCCTTATCTGAAAAAGTGATGGGTTTTGCAAAATCCGAAGGCAATTTAGCAGTGGTAGTTTCCGCCAAGATTGAAAGCGAGATTGCGATTTTGCCGCTCGCCGATCAGAAAGATTATCTCGACGCCGTGGGCTTGGCCGAGCCTGGCCTTAACCGCGTGATCCGCGCGGGCTATGAGTTGCTTGGATTGTTCACTTATTTCACCGTGGGCCCGAAAGAGGCCCGCGCTTGGACGATTGCGCGCGGCACCAAAGCGCCAGCCGCCGCCGGTGTGATCCACACTGATTTTGAAAAGGGCTTCATCCGCTCAGAAACCATCTCTTATGATGATTATGTTTCGGGCAATGGCGAAGCGGGATCGAAACTGGCCGGCAAATTCCGCCTTGAAGGCAAGGACTATGTGGTGGCCGATGGCGATGTGATGCATTTCAGGTTTAATACGTAGACGTTCTCTCGGCTCATGAATTAGCACTTGTAAATACTAACCCAATGGGTTACATGGTGGCCTATGCAAACTGTCGCCGAAACGCCGACTTTTACCAAGCAGGCTGAGGCACTCTTCGATGAAGAAGAAAAGCAAGAACTAATTGCCTTCCTGTCACAAAACCCACTGGCGGGCGATGTGATTATGGGAACAGGCGGTGTGCGCAAACTTCGTTTTGCGGCTTCCGGCAGAGGCAAGCGCGGTGGTGCGCGGGTGATTTATTATTATTTGGACGAGGCCATGCCGCTTTACGCGCTGTTGGTTTACCCCAAGAACGCCAAAACTGATTTAACGCGAGATGATAAACGGGCCGCATCAACTTTGGTTGCAGCCCTGAAAACGGCAAGGAAAACATTATGAGCAAATTTGGAGACGATCTCATTCAATCCCTCGGTGAAGCTGTGGCTCATGCCAAAGGCAAAGGCCGCGCCATAGTCCATGCACCTCTTGATCCAAGCGAAGTGCGCAAACATGCCAAATTAACCCAAGCGGAAATGGCCCCACTGATGGGCATGAGTGTTTCAGGCTATCGCAAATGGGAGCAGGGCAAGCGCAGCATCAGCGGGCCTGCTGCGGCTTTGTTGCGGATTATTGATGAGGAGCCAGAAGTAGTGAAGCGGGTGTTGGTTTTGAATGGATGATGGGTAAGTGAGAGACGAGTAAAGTGCAGCGGCACCGTAATTCCTAAGGAAACAACCATGAGACTTCCATTATTGGCAACCCTACTCCTTCTAACCGGAACGAATATCTTACATGCCAATGTCACCGGGCAAAATTTAGAGGAATACTGCGCGCCCCTTAATTCGCAGAATTCTACGGATCCTACCGAACCAATGAAGAGTGGCATGTGCTTTGGCTATATCCAAGCGGCTATTGAGGGACTAGTCAGTTTGCAAAATGAAAAACAGACGGACGAAACACTAAAGTTTTGTATCCCAGAAGGCGTGAAATTGCGACAGAATGTCGAAGTGGTTTGGAGGTTTATTGCCTCTCATCCTGAAGCGCTTCATAAGCCCGCTTTTTCCATCATTTGGGCCGCTGAAGTTACCGCTTTCCCCTGCTCGAAATAGCTTTCCGGGTCGCAAGGATGATTAAGATGAGAAAAGTGTTTTTAGTAACGGCGAGTTAGTCTTCCGGCCAACTAGATGCCCCTCAACCCCCACCAGCGTGTGCACCCTTGGCGCGGAGCTTATCTGCGGATTACGGCGCTCTCCATCTAATTCCCGATCACCCCATCGCCTGATCGAGATCAGCGATAATATCTTCCACATTCTCAATGCCAATCGAAAGCCTAACCACATTCGGCGAGGCTCCAGCAGCTTTTTGTTGGGCTTCGTTGAGCTGGCGGTGGGTGGTTGAAGCTGAGTGGATAATGAGCGACCGCGTGTCGCCCAAGTTGGCCACGTGGCTGAACAATTTTACGCTGTCGACCAATTTTACGCATCCGTCATAGCCTGTCTTCAAAGCAAAGGTGAAAATGGCACCAGCCCCCTTGGGGCAGATTTTAGCGACGCGCTTTTCGTAAGGAGAAGATTTCAGTCCAGCATAGGTCACGAATTCCACACGTGGGTCTTTCTCCAACCATGCCGCCACTTTCATGGCGTTGGCCACATGGCGTTCCATGCGCAAGGACAAGGTTTCAATGCCCATCAAAGTGTAATGCGCGCCTTGTGGATTCATCGTCATGCCCAAATCGCGAAGGCCAATGGCGATGGAATGAAAGGTGAAAGCCATGGCTCCTAAGGTGGGATAAAACACAAGGCCGTGATAGGCGGGTTCAGGCTCTGTCAGCGAAGGGAACTTGCCGGATTTGGCCCAATCAAATTTGCCCGAGTCCACCAAGCAGCCACCGGTGACAGTGCCATTGCCGGTGAGATATTTCGTGGTGGAATGCACCACCAAGGTGGCACCGTGTTTGATGGGGTTGCACAAATAAGGAGATGCTGATGTGTTATCGACAATCAGCGGAATCTGCGCAGCGTCAGCGATTTTGGCGATGGCGTCCAAGTCAGTGATATAGCCACCTGGGTTTGCGATGGATTCGCAGAATATGGCGCGGGTGTTATCATCAATCGCTGCCTTCACGGCTTTTTCATCATCGAAATCAACAAACTTGGCTGACCAGCCGAAGCGTTTAATCGTCTGACCGAATTGCGTTATTGTGCCACCATAAAGCCGAGTCGAGGCCACGATGTTTTTACCCGGCCCCATTAAAGGAAACAGCGCCATGATTTGTGCTGCGTGGCCCGATGAGCAACACACGGCACCAGCGCCACCTTCCAGCGCGCAGATGCGGTTTGCTAAAGCTGAAACAGTTGGGTTGGTGAGGCGCGAATAGATGTAACCCACTTCTTGCAGGTTGAATAATTTCGCCGCGTGATCAGCATCGCGGAACACATAAGCCGTGGTTTGATAAATGGGAACTTGGCGCGCACCCGTGGCGGTATCTGGCGCTGTGCCAGCGTGAACCTGCATCGTATCAAACCCATGTGCTTTAGCCATTTCGCAACTCCCATTTTTAAGTCTCACGAGAGAAGCTAACTTAAGACACTAAAGTTGACAATGGGGATGGGCGAAGTGCGCCCAACTTGCGGATGAGGGCTATGCATTAGCTAATTAAATTCACGGCGCACGTTCAACGCCTCTCCACTGTGATTTTGAGATGGGATCCTCGAAAATAAAAACTATGTAGTGGCGGAAGGCGACGTGATACATTTCAGGTTTAATACTTAAGCGTCCTCGCCAGCATGCAGGCGAGGGAAAATGTGGGTAAAGGTCAATCAATAGTGTTGGCCTCATCTCACGAGTTTAATCTCTAACCCCAGCCCAAGTTCTGCCCAGATTTTGTCGGCTGTCAACACGGGTAATTTCTTGGCTTGGGCCAATGTAAGGCAAGCGCGATCACCCAATGATAGGCCCGCCGTTTTTGTGCTGGCACGAAGCAGGCCAACGCCAATCGCTTGGGGTTGATCGAAATCTATAATTTTAATTCCAAAGCCAATGATTAGGCTTTTCCATTTTTCTTTTTCAATACCTCGTTCGGCGAGCTTACTGGCAACCTCAGCAAAATTGACCGCACTCATTTGCGCACCTTGCAAATGATCAGCAACTATGGCCGCACCTGGCTCGCCCCAAATATTGGCGAGCAGGGCTGAAGAATCAAGAATGTAACTCACTCCGCCTTTGCCTCAGTGCGGCGCTCGGCCAAAAGCGCATCCACAACGGAACCTGTTCCCTTGTCTTGCTGGCGCACGAGGTTTTGCAATTTGATCATGGCCGTGCGTGGCGACATTAGGGTTAGAACGCCATCGTGAACTTCGGCGGTTAACATCAAATCATTTTCCAAGCGTAACGCCGAACGCATTTCAAGCGGCACGAGGATACGACCGTCACGGCCCATTTCCAGCCGCGTGGCCGCTACATTGAGGGCGACTGGGACGCGTGATTTTGTGGCAGGCAGATTTTGCAACCGCTTTTCATCGAAACTGCTTTTCCACTGCGAATATTGAGTGGAGGCCGTATTGGCGTTACCGCCTTCGCTGGCAAAAGCGTCGATCACCTCTTGGCGCTTGGCCACTCGCATTTTTTCAAATGAAATCCGTTCGGCGATATCCCAGACGCGGCCAGTTTTGGTGCCCTTAGAAGGGGCCACATGATGAAATTGCATGATGTTGCTCCGAACATTTAAGCCGTTCATATATATTAAAATATATAATTGTCAATATATAATATTATTAAATTCATTTGAGGTGTCGCTAAATTTCCCGCTGGATAAATTTAATGCCCCGCAAACCCCACCAGCGTGTGCACCTTTACGCCTTTGGCGCGAAGCTTGTCGGCGCCGCCTAAATCCGGCAGATCAATTACGAAAGCAGCAGCTGCCACTTCACCGCCCGATTTGCGGATCAGATCGATGGCCGCACCTGCTGTGCCGCCGGTGGCGATCAGATCGTCAATCAACAAAATGCGGTCGCCTTTTTTGATGGCGTCGGCGTGAATCTCAATTGTGTCCACGCCATATTCCAAAGCATATTCTTGGCCGATGGTTCTTGCTGGCAGCTTGCCTTTTTTGCGAATGGGTATGAAGCCGCGCCCCAACACATGTGCCACTGCGCCACCTAAAATAAAACCTCTGGCCTCAATGCCCGCCACATAATCAAACTGGCCATTGAGAAACGGCCACGCCAGTTCATCCACCGCGGCGCGGTAAGCGTGCAGGTTGGAAAGCAGCGTGGTGATGTCACGAAACAAAATGCCGGGTTTGGGATAATCCGGAATGGTTCTAATATAGCGCTTGATGTCAAAGCCGTTGCGAAGGTCCATAAAGGCATCTTAATGCAGAATGTTTTTTGATGGAACAACTTCCTCCTCCATCACCGCCCTCTCTTTTATGATAGATGTGGCGGTGATCCAGAATCACAAGCTCAGAGCGAATATATGGATGGCAGGCACAAGGCCTGCCATGGAGAGGGTGGGGCTAAGGCCATTTCACTTCCGGTGGCAAGGATGACAGGATGCTTTCCACATTGCCGCCCGTTTTCAGCCCGAAGATCGTGCCGCGATCATAGAGCAAATTGAATTCCACATAACGGCCTCGGCGGATCAATTGTTCTTGCCGATCCTCATTGCTCCAGCTTTTGGCCATATTAGCTTCAACCAATTTTGGATAGACAGCCAAAAAACTTTTGCCCACATCTTGCACAAAGCTCAAGTCTGAGGCGATGTCTCCAGAATTTAGATTGTCAAAGAAGATGCCGCCAATGCCGCGCATTTCTTGGCGGTGGGGCAAATAGAAATATTCATCACATAATTTTTTATAGGCCGGATAATCGGCGGTGAGATGGTCTTCGCAAACAGCCTTCATAGCGGCGTGGAAGGCCACAGTGTCAGGATCGGTTTGGGTGCGCTTGCGGTTCAGCATAGGCGTTAGATCAGCGCCGCCACCAAACCAATGCTTGGTGGTGCATACTAATCTAGTGTTCATGTGAACCGCCGGAATATGCGGATTTTTGGGATGAATGATGAGCGAAATACCAGATGCCCAAAACCGCGGATCATCAGAAGCGCCAGGAATATTGGCAGCGAACTCGGGCGAAAACTCACCATGCACAGTTGAGCAATGCACACCGGCTTTTTCAAACAGCTCACCTTGCAAGAGCGCCATCACACCACCGCCGCCATCATCCTGGCGTGCCCAAGGCGATTTAACGAAATGCGCGTCTGAAAATTTACTTTCCAAGGCTTGCAAGCTGGTCACGATATCATCACGCAGTGTTTCAAACCACTGACGCGAGGTGTTTTGCAAAAGTTCGAGCTGGGCTTTCATGATTCCTGTTTACTTGCCTTGGTTCGACTTACAAGCCCCACATAATGAACACTTTGTGAGCGGCGAATTGAAACTAGAGCAATGCTTTATCTGATCCAATTTGTCTTAATGCCTCACCTGTCACGAGTGCAGCAGCCATGGCGACGTTGAGCGAGCGCGTGCCTGCAACCATGGGGATCCTGATACGGTGTGCAATAGTGGCGTGAACTTCATCAGGCACACCGGCTGATTCGCGCCCTAACAATAACGTGTCGCCACTGCGAAAGGTAAAATCAGTATAGGGCACACTGGCTTTGGTGGAGAGCAAAACCAACCTGCGACCAGCCATTTGGGCCTGAAAGGCCTGCCAACTGGCCACCCGGCGCAGATCAAGCTTCTCAAGATAATCCATTCCGGCCCGCCGGAAGCTGGAATCAGTAAAAGCAAAGCCTGCGGGCTCAATAATGGTCAGGGCCATGCCAAAACAGGCGCACATGCGCCCGATGGTTGCGGCATTGGGGGCAATGTCAGGCTGATAAAGTGCGATTTCTATCGTCATTTTCGCCATTTTAGCGTGAAAATCCCCAGCGGCAATGTGGCACCTACCTGCGACATCCATATTGCTAGACTTTACGGGGCCGCAATGCCAAAACGCGGCGGGTTTATTTAGAGGATCAGGGACGTGGGCGAAATTGCACATGATGGCGTCAATCGGCGCGACTTTTTGATGATTGCTACGGGCGCTGTGGCCGGTGTGGGTGGGGCTTTGACGCTATGGCCCTTTATCAGCCAGATGAGCCCAGATGCGGCGGTTTTGGCCATGGCTTCAATTGAGGTGGATTTAGCACCCATCGCTGAAGGCCAAGCTGTAACGCTGAAGTGGCGCGGCAATCCGGTTTTTGTGCGCCATCGCACCAAGCCAGAGATTGACGCAGCCAAAGCCGTGAAAATGGAAGAGTTGAAGGACCCGATTGCACGCAACCTCAATGGCAAAGAAAACGATGCGGCCACTGATGAAAATCGCGTCGTGGGCGGCAAAGAGCAGTTTTTGGTGATGATGGGCGTTTGCACCCATCTTGGCTGCGTGCCGGATGGTGCCAACTCGCTTCGTGAATTTGCGGTGGTTGAAGGCTCAACCAAAACTGGCGGCTGGTTCTGCCCATGCCATGGTTCGCAATATGATACGGCCGGCCGCATTCGCAAAGGTCCGGCCCCGGAAAATCTTGAAGTGCCAAATTATAAATATATTTCTGACACCAAAATTCAGATCGGCTGAGTGGAATTAAAAACATGAGCGGACCAACAAAATATCAACCCACCAGCGCATTTGGAAAATGGTTCCATGAGCGCCTTCCTATTGTGGCCTTTACCAAAGACCATGCGTTAGATTTTCCGACACCAAAGAATTTGAACTATTGGTGGACCTTCGGTGGCATTCTCGCCGTCATGCTGGTGGTGCAGATTGTCACCGGTGTGGTATTGGTTATGCATTACACGCCGCAGGTGGACATGGCGTTTGGCTCAGTTGAGCACATTATGCGTGATGTGAACTATGGTTGGTTGATGCGCTATCTCCATATGAACGGCGCATCAATGTTCTTTGTCGCCGTTTACATTCACATGTTCCGCGGCATGTATTACGGATCTTACAAAGCACCGCGTGAAGTGTTGTGGATGATCGGTGTGATCATTTATCTTCTCATGATGGCAACAGCCTTCATGGGGTATGTGTTGCCTTGGGGCCAGATGAGCTTCTGGGGTGCGAAAGTGATCACTAACCTGTTCTCCGCCATTCCCTTTGTTGGCCCAAATGTCACCACTTGGCTGTGGGGCGGTTATTCGGTTGATAACCCAACGCTGAACCGCTTTTTCTCGCTGCATTATCTCTTGCCATTCGTTTTGGCTGGTATTGTTATCTTGCATATCTGGGCGCTGCATGTGCCGGGCAATAACAACCCGACTGGCATTTCAGTGAAGAGCGACAAGGACACTGTGCCGTTCCATCCTTATTATACAATCAAAGACGGTTTTGCGATTGTGGCCTTTTTGGTGGTCTATGCATTGTTTGTGTTTTATGCGCCAAATTATATGGGCGATCCGGTAAATTATGTTCCGGCCAATCCACTGGCCACGCCAGCGCATATTAAGCCGGAATGGTATTATCTGCCGTTCTATGCGATTTTGCGCTCTATTCCCAACAAACTGTTTGGTGTGATTGCGATGTTCTCATCCATTCTCATCCTGTTGGCGCTGCCTTGGCTTGATACTAGCCGTGTGCGCTCTGGCAAATATCGCCCGATTTTCAAACTTGAATTCTGGGTGTTTGGGTTGGTTTGCATTGCTCTTGGTTTTATCGGTTCCAAGCCACCAGAAGGCTCATATGTTGTGTGGGGCCAAGTGCTGACTATTTATTACTTCGCGCATTTTATCATCGTGTTGCCTTTGATTGGATTGTTGGAAACGCCAAAACCAACGCCCAATTCGATCAGCGAAGATGTTTTGGCGCAGTCTGCCGACAAAATGATTGCGGCTAAGTGATCAGGAGAAGAAAGATGAAAAAGTTTGCCTCAATCCTGATTGCTGCCACCGCTTTGGTGGGTGTTTCAAGCGCTGCTTATGCTGAAGCTGAAAAAAGTGCCAAGCCAGTTACCTTCAGCTTTGAAGGGCCATTCGGCACATTTGACAAAGCCCAGTTGCAACGCGGTTATAAAGTTTACAAAGAAGTTTGTTCCAATTGCCATTCAATGAAGCTGGTTGCGTTCCGCAATTTGGCGGACAAAGGCGGCCCGGGTTTCACCGAAGCCGAGGTGAAAGCGTTGGCGGCTTCGTTCCAAATTCACGATTTGAATGACAATGGCGAAGCCATTGACCGCCCAGGTCTTGCCTCAGATTATTTCCCTTCACCATTTGCGACACCTGCAGCGGCGACAGCCGCACTTGGTGCAGCACCGCCTGATCTATCGCTGATTACCAAAGCGCGTGAGGGCTGGCATGGCACTTTCAATCAGTTGGTGAACGGCGTTGGTGGGCCGCAATATGTTTATTCCCTTCTCACCGGCTATGAAAAAGCACCTGATGATGTGGCCAAGGAGGCGCCGGCCGGTAAGTTCTACAACCCATATTTTGAGAATGGTGTGTGGATTTCGATGCCGCCCAATGGAAATCTGACTGATGGGGCAGTGAAATTTGATGATGGCGCACCCAACAAGATTGATGACATGGCCAAGGATGTGTCTGCTTTTCTCGCTTGGACGGCTGAACCAAAGATGGAAGAGCGCAAACAGACAGGCTTTGAAGTGCTGATTTATCTGCTGATCTTGGCGGGCCTCATGTATGCTCTCAAGCGCAAGGTTTGGTCTGATATCCATTAAAATTTTCGCTTGAGTAGAGTGCGCTTTCTCTAAAATTTTAGCGTTAACCTTTGCATAGCGGCAATGGCAATCGACTACCATCGTTGGCATGAAACTACTTGTCAAAACGTGGAAATCGGCCAGCCTTATCAGTGCATTGATCACCGCGTTGGCAACTACAGTGCCAGTACTTGTGGTTGGGGTGGCATTGTGGGGCATTCCCATGTCCCAAAAGTGGGGCGCACTGGTGGTTGCTGGTGCAATTCCGATACTTATCACTTTTCCGATTTCAATTTTTGCAATGTATGTACTGAAGACACTTCATGAAGCCTTGGACAGGCTTGATAAAATGGTGAAATTTGACTCTCTGACGGGGCTTATGCTGCGCGGGCCATTCTTGGATGAGGCCAGAATTCATCGCAAGCAGTTGGGATTTCTAGCGCTGTTGGATGCGGATCATTTTAAGAAAATCAACGACACCCACGGCCATGAAGCCGGCGACCGTGCCCTCAGGCATATTGCCACTGTATTGACCGAAGTGATCGGA
>DATCEN010000081.1:0-2328 GCA_036510015.1 Aestuariivirga sp. | reverse complement strand
AAGCAATTATCCAATTCACGCGTGATTGCGGCCGATAGCGGCATGCTCCATGCTGCGGCTTTGAAACTCTCGCCTGAACTTTGGGTGGGCGATTTTGATTCAACGCCTCAGTCCTTGGCCGATCAATGGCACAATGTGCCGCGCCAAACCCACCCGGTGGGCAAAGATGCCAGCGATGGCGAGCTGGCCATATCAGAAGCGCTACGCCGAGGGGCAACCTCACTCATCCTCGTGGGTGGCATGGGCGGTCAGTTGGATCATGTTTTGGCGCATGTAGGATTTCTGGTCACATTGGCCGATCGCGGCGTTGATGTGATGATGACATCTGGCACAGAAGAAGCCTACGGGCTTGCTGGCGAATTCCACCTGCCACAGGCGAAAACGGGCGAGCGCATTTCTGTGATGCCCTTCACCAATCTTATTGGGCTTACCATCACTGGCGTGAAATATCCGCTCACCAATGCCAATGTGAAATTGGGAACAGCGCATACTTTGGCTAATGTGGTGACAGGCAAAGTGCATATCTCTCTCACTGTTGGCAAGGCCGTTGTGGTTTACTATCCCAATGTTTGAATTCAAAATTGAGCGGATTGGTGAAAAAGGCGATGGTTTAGGAGCTGGCCGCAGCTTTGCGCGCACTTTGCCGGACGAAATCGTAAACGACGTCGGCAATGTGCTGATCGCTTCGCAAGATCGCGTAACACCCTTTTGCCCCGTGTTTGACAGATGCGGCGGATGCAAGCTTCAGCACTGGGCAACATTGCCCTATCAGGCGTGGAAAACCGCACTGCTTACGCAAGCATTAGCAGCACGGGGTTTACATCCTGAAATTCAGCCGTTGATTGACGCCCATGGCGATGGCCGCAGGCGTGTAGCCTTACATGTGCGCGAGATCGATGGACGCTGGCGTGCTGGCTTTATGGCCGAAGGCAGCCATAATCTGGTGCCCATTGATGTCTGTCCTATTCTCACACCAAAGTTGCAGGCAGTGCCTGAACTGGCCGCTAAATTTGGGATTTTCTTCGGCGCTTGTGATGTGACGGTGGCGGCGGTTGAAAACGGTCTCGACGTCGCCATCAAAGCCACGCGCAAATTGGCTGATCAAGCTGTGGCGCAGTTTGATGGGTTGATGAGGGCGCAAAATATCATGCGCATTGCGGTGAATGGCGAGACGAGAGCGCAGCTCACCCCACCGCTGGTAAAAATGACCAAGGCCATGGTACCCATTCCGGTAGGCGGCTTTTTGCAAGCCACAGAAAAAGGCGAAAACACGCTAACCGAATTGATTTTGTCGCACGCTAAAAAGTTCAAACGCGTTGCCGATTTGTTTTGCGGCTCGGGGCCATTCACTTTCGCCCTCGCACAACAGCACACTGTTCATGCGGTGGATTCAGAAAAGCCTGCAATTGCGGCACTACAAATGGCGGTGCGCAACACCCGGGGCCTGAAGCCAATCACAGCTGAGGTGCGCGACCTATTCCGCAATCCGCTCACAACCATGGAGTTGAAGGAATATGATCTGGTGGTGCTTGATCCGCCACGTTCAGGTGCTGAAGCGCAATGCGTAAACTTGGCCAAATCCAAAGTAAAACGTGTGGTCTATGTTTCCTGCGATGTGCAAAGCTTAGGCCGTGACGCTGCTGTATTATGCCAAGGCGGATACCGCTTTGAAACAGCCCTACCCGTCGATCAATTCAAATTCTCGCCCCATCTCGAAACCGTTGCACTTTTCAGTCGCGCTTGACTCGGTTCGGCAAAGCTGGTGCACCATGTGAAAGGGGGGGATTCTTATGAATAAAGCTTTCATATTTCCGGGGCAGGGCAGCCAAGCCATTGGCATGGGCAGGGCATTGGCCGAACAGTTTGAACCGGCGAGAAATGTATTTGCCGAGGTGGATTTGGCCTTAGGCCAAAGGCTTTCAACGATCATGTGGGAAGGGCCGGAAGATGATCTTACGCTGACTGAAAATGCGCAACCTGCTTTAATGGCAGTTTCCATGGCAGTGATGCGCGTGCTTGAACGCGAATATGGCATAAGCCTCGCCAATACCGCAAAATTTGTCGCTGGCCATTCGCTGGGCGAATATTCAGCCTTGGCGGCGGCTGGAACTTTTTCACTCAGCGATGCAGCGCGCCTTCTGAAGATTAGAGGCAAAGCCATGCAAGCCGCCGTGCCTATCGGGCAGGGCGCAATGGCCGCTTTGCTGGGTTTGGATTTTGCTACGGCTTCAGCAATTGCCGCAGCGGCAGCACAAGGCGAAGTGTGCCAAGCCGCCAATGACAATTCTGATGGCCAAGTGGTTGTGTCTGGCAGCAAAGCGGCGGGTG
>DATCEN010000080.1:0-4673 GCA_036510015.1 Aestuariivirga sp. | reverse complement strand
ATCTGGCCCGGTACACCCAACGGTACAACATGGCTGGCGAGGTCTGGCCTGCGGCAAGCCACACGGATTCGGTAGCCGCGTTTAGCAAGAGCGCGCACGACGTGGCGGCCCACAAAGCCAGAACCGCCAATGATGGTGATTAGTTTGTCAGAATTTTGCTGCTGCACGTGCCAAAGTCCTTAAAGTTCGTA
Source organism: Aestuariivirga sp. (assembly GCA_036510015.1). Classification (GTDB taxonomy): domain Bacteria; phylum Pseudomonadota; class Alphaproteobacteria; order Rhizobiales; family Aestuariivirgaceae; genus Aestuariivirga. The sequence goes on along the minus strand of DATCEN010000080.1, from coordinate 4,482 downwards.
GCATTTAGGCTGCTTTTAATGCTCTCAGTCTAAAATGCAAATAATGCTTTTGCGGGTGCGCGCACTTATTCTTGTCACAATCGCAGGCGATTGGAGTCGCGCAAGTTTGAACTCGTGAATTTGGGCATCGGTCTAATTCGAGTTCATTCCAACAAGACAAGAGGAAATTTCAATGATTAAGAACATTCTCAGCGCAAGCGTAATTCTTGCAGCATTCAGCGTTTCATCATTCGCAGCCACCGCAACGCCTGGCTTTTACGTCAGCCAAGATGTTAAAACCCATAAGTGCTCGGTTGTAGACAAAGCGCCAGACGGCAAAATGGCCATGGATGCTGGCACCAAAATGTATGACAGCCAAGCCAATGCTGAAAAAGCTATGGCCATGTTAAAGGTTTGCGGCGGCAACGCCATGGCCCCAGCCGCTATGGCTCCTAAGGGCTTCTATGTCGAATCCGATGTCAAGACCAAGAAGTGCATGGTGACCGACAAGGCCGCCGACGGCAAGTTGATGATGGATGTTGGCACCAAGATGTATGACACCCAAGGCAATGCCGAAAAGGCCATGGCCAATTTGAACGCTTGCAAATAAACTAATTCTCAACGTTTGAAATCAATTGGGGCGGATGGCTTAAAGCTTTCCGCCCTTTCATTTGTTGCGGTTGACTTTGTTGCGGTTGACATTGCGGCTCTGGCCCGCTTAGAAGCCCCCATCCTGAATGCCCTGATGGCGGAATTGGTAGACGCACGTGGTTCAGGTCCACGCGAGTAACATCGTGGAGGTTCGAGTCCTCTTCAGGGCACCAGAATTTTGAAGTTTTGAGGGTGCAGCACATGCGGTGGCAAGTCTCGAAAAGTCTTTCGCTTTTATTTTTGGTGCTGCCGTTTGTACAATCCTCGATTGGCCGGGCTCAAGATACTTCTTATTCCAAAGACTATCTCGCCGCCAAAACATTACAGATGGCGCTGCGGAAAAATGATCGCCGAACCGTCGCCAATCTCGTGCAGTTTCCGTTGCTAAACGAAAAGCCACTCGCTTCGATCAGGAACGCACACGAATTTCTAGCCCGTTGGAACGAGTTCTTTGATGCAACAAACATTCCCGCCTTACTGACGGCTGATGCCGAACAATATGGATGGCGCGGCATTGCATTATTGAATGGCACGGTGTGGTTTGAAAAAGGCAAAATCAGAGCGATCAACTCACAAACAGCCGCCTATCAAACGGCAATGCAGGCCGCGATAAGGCAGGACAGCGCTAAGCTGTATGCCAGCGCGCGAGGTTACGACAAGATCACTTTCCAGTGCCGGACGAAGAAGCTTTATATTCGCGCCCAACAACATGGCGACGACTTGCGTTACTTTGCTTGGAAAACGGGAGCCAATCTGTTGACCAAGCCGGAACTTCAACTCACCGGCGGGAAATATGATCCCCAAGGTACAGGTGGCAATTATAATTTAGAATTCAACAATAATGGCTTCACTTACAGCCTCAATGTTGGGCATTATTTGTGTGGCGAGGATTGTAACGATTATCTTGCGGTTTCTCAGGGTGATAAACAGCTGTCTCATGAGGTTTGCACTGAGGTCGGGCCTTAGAGACTTCAGGCAATTTCCATGGCGCCCAAGCTTAATAATGGCCATTTAGATCCTGCGTCAAACGTCACCCGCATTGTGTTGCAGTGCAAAATAGTTTTAGCTATCCCTCGACTAAATCTTTATCTGGGAACTTGAACCATGCCAGCAAAGCCAGCCAAAAAGCACCGCAGCCCTTATGCGCGGGATTTGGACAAGAACGCCGCCAACTTTGCGCAGCTATCTCCGATCACTTTTATTGAACGCACCGCTTCATTGTGGCCTGAGCGCATAGCACTGGTTCACGGGCAGCGCCGCCAGACATGGGCAGAGACTTTCACACGTTCGCGCAAGCTGGCTTCTGCATTAAAGAAAAGAGGGTTAGGCCAGGGCGACACCATTGCATTCCTCGGTGCCAACACACCTGAAACTTTTGAAGCGCATTTCGGTGTGCCGATGATGGGTGCTGTGCTCAACACCATCAACACAAGGCTCGATGCCGAGACAGTGGCTTTCATTCTCAATCACGCGGAAGCGAGAATTCTATTTGTTGACCGCGAATTTTCTACAACCGCAAAAAAGGCACTGAAACTTTTGGGCCGCAAGATCATTGTCATCGATATTGACGATCCAACTTACGAGGGCGGTGAACGGCTTTCCAAAACCACCTATGAAGATTTCATCGCCAAGGGCAGCGACAACTTCGCCGTCACCATGCCGGAAGATGAGTGGAACCCGATTGCGCTGAATTATACATCCGGCACGACTGGCAACCCTAAGGGTGTGGTCACCCATCACCGCGGTGCTTATCTCAATGCGGTTTCCAACGCGCTGTCATGGAACATGGGTGAAGGGCCAGTTTATTTATGGACTCTGCCGATGTTTCATTGCAACGGCTGGTGCTTTGCATGGACAATGGCCTTGACCGCTGGCACTTCTATATGCTTGCGCGCCGTTCGCACTGAGCCGATTTTCAAAGCCATCCGCGAAGAAGGTGTGACGCATTTCTGTGGTGCGCCCATCGTGCTCAACATGATCAATAATGCGCCGGAAGAACTGCGCAAATCAGTCTCACATAAAGTCAAAGCCATGGTGGCGGGTGCTGCCCCTCCTGCCGCAGTAATTGCAGGCATGGAGAAAATGGGCTGGGAGGTGACACATGTTTACGGCCTCACTGAGACTTATGGCCCCTGCATGGTGAATGTTTGGCATGACAAGTGGAATGATCTTCCGATCGACGAACGCTCTACGATCAAAGCGCGCCAAGGCGTGCGCGCGCCAATGCAAGAAGCTTTTATGGTAGCTGATCCAGAAACAATGAAGCCAGTGCCCAAAGATGGCAAAACCATGGGTGAGATTTTCATTCGCGGCAATATTGTGATGTCGGGCTATCTCAAGAATCCCAAAGCCAGCAAGGCGGCATTTCGTGGCGGCTGGTTTCATTCCGGCGATCTCGCCGTGTGGCATCCAGATGGTTATTGTGAAATCAAAGACCGCTCAAAAGATGTCATCATTTCGGGCGGTGAGAATATCTCATCCATCGAAGTGGAAGGCATTCTCTACAAGCACCCCTTGGTGTTGGAAGCTGCAGTTGCTGCGAGGCCTGACAATAAATGGGGCGAAACACCTTGCGCTTTTGTGACGCTGAAAGATGGGGCCACTTGCAGCGAAGCGGATATCATCAGTTTCTGCAAAAATAATATGGCGGGATTTAAAGTGCCCAAAACGGTGCTCTTTGGACCATTGCCTAAAACTTCAACTGGCAAAATTCAAAAGTTTATGCTGCGCGAACAGGCCAAGGCCTTGGGCAGCCTGTGAAGGATTGAACATGGGATATAAAGCGCCGCTCAAAGATATTGCATCGGCACTGAAAGCTGCGGGCTTGGACGAGATTGCCCAACTTCCTGCCTTTGAAGCGGCCACTGCGGATATCGTGGACGGTATTTTGGTTGAGGCCGCAAAACTCGCCGAGAATGTGTTTGATCCGCTTTACCGCAGAGGCGATCTTCATCCGGCCAAATTGATTGATGGCAAAGTGGAAGTCACCCCCGGCTGGGCCGAAGCGTGGAAGGCTTTGGCTGATGGCGGCTGGGTTGGACTTGCCGCAACACCCGATTATGGCGGAGCGGGCATGCCAGACGTTTTGGGGCTTGCTGTGGGTGAATTGTTTCACAGCGCCAATATGGCTTTGGCGTTGTGTTCTTTACTCACTCAAGATGCCATTTATGCGCTCAGTCTTTATGGCAGCCAAGAACAACAAGAAAAATATCTGCCCAATATGATCACTGGCAAATGGACTGGCACGATGAACCTGACTGAGCCGCAAGCCGGTTCTGATCTTGGCGCACTTCGCTCCACTGCCACGCCGGACGGCAAATATTACCGCATCAAAGGCCAAAAGATTTTCATCAGCTATGGCGATCACGAGATGACTGAGAATATCATCCATTTGGTCCTTGCGCGATTGCCAGATGCGCCTGCTGGCGTGAAGGGCATTTCGCTTTTTGTGGTGCCGAAGATTTTTGACGGTAAACTCAATGATGTTCACGCCGCCAGTCTTGAACATAAGTTGGGCATTCATGGCAGCCCCACGGCGATGATGATTTTTGGCGACAACGGTGGCGCAATTGCTGAGTTGGTGGGTGAGCCTCATCGTGGATTGGAATACATGTTTGCGATGATGAACCATGCGCGCCTTGATGTGGGTTTGCAGGGGATGGCACTTGCCTCGCGCGCAACGCAACAGGCGGTGAATTTTGCGCGCGAACGCGTACAGGGAAAACCAGTAGGTTTTGTGGGTCAAGACAAAGCCAGCATCATTCATCATCCTGATGTCCGACGTTTGTTGATTTCAATGAAGGCGCGGGTTTGTGCCATGCGCGGGTTGCTTTATGAAGTGGCGGCTGCAAG
>DATCEN010000079.1:0-3551 GCA_036510015.1 Aestuariivirga sp. | reverse complement strand
TTTTGTGGCCCGGCAATTTGCGTTCTCGCAGGGACAAGGTGAAATCCTCAGCGTTGGCGCCACGCCTTGGGGGCATTGGCGCTGCCAAAGCTCCCAGTAACAGTGTTCCGAAGAAGGCACCGACAAAATCTGTTCCATTGCCCAAGGCGAGATGGACGACGTCTGCCTGCCTCACACCAGCAGACTTGAGACGCGAAAACCAAACCCAAGCTTCATGCCAAGTTTCAGCATAGGTCAGACTTTTATATTTGCCAAAAGGATCGAAAATGAAGATTACTTCAGGTCTGGATGCTGCATGACCCGCCAAAATATCGGTGACCGCATTTGGCTTCGCTGCAATTGGCAATTCAGAAGCGGATCGAATTGTAGCGTCCGTCATCGCATAGTGTTCCTGAATTGCCGGTTATGCAGAAATTATACGCTGCATTTCATCAACGGGGCAACCGCGTTCTATTGACCAGCCTCGGATCATTCACAACGTAATTTTTGAACCTCACACAGTTGTGTGACAGCTTCGGTGTCTTGAGCAACAGGATAGAACCCTGAGTAGTGCATGAGGTTGAAATTTCTTGCGGAGTAAGGATGTTGTGACAAGTTCCAAAATAAAAAAGGCCGCTCATTGAGGCGGCCTTTGATTGTGCATTACGCCCCTCAGTGCTTATCCTTGTAATAGACATCCAAGAACACAGCCAGCAACAGCACTGCGCCCTTGATGAAGAATTGCCAGCCGATGTCGACACCAACGATCGACATGCCATTGTTCATCACGCCAACAATAAATGCGCCGATCACGGCACCCGTCACTTTGCCCACGCCACCAGTCACGGCAGCACCGCCGATGAAGCAGGCGGCGATCACATCAAGCTCAAAGCCCGCACCTGCTTTAGGGGTCGCGACGTTAAGGCGAGCCGCGAAGATCAATCCGGCAAGGCCAGAAAGTGCACCCATGATCGTAAAAATTTGGAACGTGAGGCGCTCTGTGTTGATACCTGAAAGCTTGGTGGCATTTTTATTGCCGCCCAGCGCATAGATGCGCCGCCCAAAGGTGGTGCGCATTGTAATAAACATGAACATGGCGATCAAAACACCCATCACCACTAGAACATTGGGCAATCCCTTGTAAGATGCCATCAACCAGCAAAAGCCGATTAACGCGAAACAAATAATCGCGTTACGAGTCCAGAAAATTGGTGTGGGCTCTTCCGCCAAGCCATGGGCTACTTGGGCATGGCGTTCCTTGACGCTGAACCAAACAAGAAGCGCTGAGACCACAACGCCAACCACAATGGCGAGAATGTTGAAACCATCGGCACCGCCGAAAATATCGGGCAAATAGCCATTAGAAAGCCGTTGGAAGATGACGGGCAAAGGGCCGATAGAAGCACCGCCAAGTGACTCTAGTTCCAGCCCTTTGAAGACCAGCATGCCAGCGAGCGTGACAATGAATGCAGGAATTCTCTGATAGGCAACAAAATAGCCTTGCGCGGCACCGATGGCAGCACCCATGAGAACACAGATTATGCCCGTGGTGAATGGATCAAAGGCAAAAGGCAAATTCGAGTCTACTGCAAAGGGCATGGTGTGGGTCATCATCAGCGCGGCAATGCCACCAATAAAACCAGAGACCGAACCAACTGAAAGATCAATATGGCCAGCTATGATCACCAGCAACATCCCCAGCGCCATCACGATGATGTAGGAGTTTTGTAGGATGATATTGGTAAGGTTCACTGGCTCGAATAAAGTACCGCCTGTGGTATATTGGAAAAACAGCATGATGGCAGCAAGCGCAATCAGCAAAATATAATCGCGCAAATGGGTTTTGACGAATGCGCCGATGCTCGTATTGTATGTGACTTTTATATCAGGCAAGCTCATTTCAGTTTTCCCATGATTTCATAATCGTTCGCATAATGGATTCCTGGCTTGCCTTGGGCGTCGGCATTTCACCCACAAAGCGGCCTTCATTCATAATATAAATTCGGTCAGTAATGCCAAGCAGCTCTGGCATTTCGGAAGAAATCACAACTACAGCCTTACCTGCTTCAGCCAGCTTATTGATAATTCCGTAAATTTCGAATTTGGCACCTACATCAATGCCACGCGTCGGCTCATCCAAGAACAACACATCAGGGCCTGCGAACAACCATTTGGACAGCACAACCTTCTGCTGGTTGCCGCCGGAAAGATTAACGGTGGTCTGATAAACCGATGAACAACGAATAGCCAAATCCTTACGGTAACGATCTGCCACTTTCAATTCTTCAATATCATTCAGCACGCCGCGAGACGATACGCCGGTGTGATTGGCCAAAGTGATATTATGTTTGATATGATCGATGAGCACGAGCCCGTAAGTTTTACGGTCTTCGGTTGCATAGGCGATGCCTGCAGCCATTGCTTTTGGAATGGTCGAAACATCTACCGCTTTTCCGCGCATCGAAACATCACCAGAAACCTTCTGACCATAAGCACGGCCGAAAATGGACATGGCAAATTCAGTTCGGCCTGATCCCATCAGTCCAGCAATGCCAATAACTTTGCCTGCACGCACATGAAGATTGGCGCTTTTGATCATCTGCCTTTCGGCGTTTTGCGGGTGATAGACATTCCAATTTTTTACCTCCAGCATCATCTCGCCAATATTGGCTTTGCGCGCCGGATAGCGTTCAGACAATTCGCGCCCCACCATGGCTTTGATAATACGGTCTTCACTCACCTTTGCGGTGCGCGTATCAAGCGTATCCACGGTTTTGCCATCGCGTAAAATCGTGATGCGATCTGCAACCTTCATTACTTCGTTGAGTTTATGGGTGATGAGAATTGATGCGATACCTTGGGCTCTAAAGCCCCTCAGCAATTCAAGCAGCGCGTTTGAATCAGTTTCATTGAGCGAGGAGGTGGGCTCATCCAAAATGAGCAGCTTCACATTTTTGTTCAGGGCCTTGGCGATTTCCACCAACTGCTGCTTGCCGGTGCCGAGATTGGCAATCAAGGTATTGGGGTGCTCTTTCAGACCCACCTTATCTAACAGCGCCTTGCTGCGACTTATGGCTTCAAACCAATTGATCACACCATACTTGGCTGTTTCGTGGCCTAAGAAGATATTTTCAGCAATAGAGAGCAGGGGGATCAGAGCCAGTTCTTGATGGATGATCACAATACCAGTGTCTTCTGAATCTGCGATGGCGTAGAACTTGCGCTCAATGCCTTCAAATTTGATAATACCATCAAAGTCACCGGCAGGATAAACCCCCGACAAAACCTTCATCAAAGTGGATTTGCCAGCACCATTTTCTCCCACAACAGCGTGAATTTCGCCGGGAAGAACAGTAAGGTTTACATCAGACAAAGCCTTCACACCGGGGAAGGTTTTTGTAATATTTTTCATTTCTAGGATCGGCTGCATGGCCGTGACTTCATCCCCAGTTAAACGGCAGCTTTATGCTGCTCTTCATGCGAACATAAGAAAAGTTACGGGCCCCGAAAGTTACCTCACGAGGCCCGCTATGGACGGTAGATTACTTCAGCTGGTCAGCTGTGTAATAACC
>DATCEN010000078.1:0-2823 GCA_036510015.1 Aestuariivirga sp. | reverse complement strand
CCAGAACAATTGCGCCAAGGCGGGTTTTAGATCGTCGCGCTTCCATTTCAAGAATGGCCCAGCCACCATAATGATAAATATGGGCACGAATAGCGGCACGAAGGTGAGATTGTAATAGGGCACACCAACCGAAATCTTATCGCTGCCGATCAGGTCGATGAACAGCGGCCAAAAAGTTCCGAAGAAAACTGTTGCAGCACACACCACCAGAAAAACATTGTTGAGCATCAGGCCGGCTTCGCGGCTGACAATCGCAAATGGCACACCCTTGCGCACCGCCGGAATACGCAAAGCATAAAGCAGCAAGGCCCCGCCAGTGGCACCAAAGATGATGACGAGAATGAACAAGCCTCGTGCTGGGTCAGTGGCAAAGCTATGCACACTGGAAAGTACGCCAGAGCGCACGACGAATGTGCCAATCAGGCTGAGCGAAAATGTTAAAATCGAAAGTAAAATCGTCCAGCCCACTAACGCGTGACGACGCTCAACCACCAAAGCTGAATGCAGCAATGCTGTGCCCAACAGCCAGGGCATGAGTGAAACGTTTTCCACCGGATCCCAAAACCACCATCCGCCCCAGCCCAAAATATAATAGGCCCAGAAAGAACCCAGTGTAATCCCAAGTGTAAGAAAGCTCCACGCCAACAACACCCAAGGCCTAACCCAACGCGCCCAAGCGGCATCAACTTTGCCTTCGATTAATGCGGCAACCGCAAATGAGAATGCCACTGAGAAGCCAACATAGCCCATGTAAAGGCAAGGCGGATGAATGGCCAATCCAGGGTCTTGCAACAGGGGGTTCATGCCTTGGCCTTCGACAGGTGCCGACGAAAGCCTGATAAAGGGATTGGAGGTGAAGATCACAAAGGCGAGAAAGGCAGAAGCGATCATGCCTTGCACCGCCAGAACACGCGCCTTTAATGCCTGCGGGATATTCGTGCCGAACAGTGCAATCAAGCTTGCAAAAATTACCAAGATGAAAACCCACAACAACATGGAGCCTTCGTGGTTGGCCCACACCCCAGTGAATTTATAAATCAGCGGCTTGGTGGTTTGCGAATTGTCTGCAACAAGGCGCACCGAGAAATCGTCCATCATGAATGAAGCAGCAAGTGCAGCAAATGCAACGCCGACCAACACAAAACTTGTCACCGCCGCAAAGCTGGCAACACTCATCAGCGAATGATCCTGTCGCTGCGCGCCAAACAGCGGCAAGCTGGATTGAATAAGGCTCGTTATCAACGCGAGCAATAAAGCAAAATGGCCAATTTCAGCTATCATTTTCCAATTCTAACGTGTCTTGCGAATATTAAAAACGGGCGAGTTGACACACCAGTCGATTTCCATCAATTTTGAAGCATGTTAGATGCCAAAGTCCATCATCAAAGTGAGGTCAAGCGTAACACAGGCGTGTCACTAGATGCCTCGTGGTTTGATCAACATCAAGTAAACACTTCGGCAGCAGAACGCCGCGCCGCCAGCCTAATCGCGCGCCGCAGCGTGAAGAAGGAATATCAAGCTGCTTTTTTGGTGAAGGCCCTGCAATGTATGGATTTAACCACGCTGGCAGGCGATGACACACAAGGCCGTGTGCAGCGGCTCTGCGCCAAAGCAAGACAGCCCCTTCGCGATGATATTGTTAAGGGCCTCGGCTTGAGCACCATGCCGCATGTTGGCGCGGTTTGTGTTTACCCCAGCATGGTGGCCCATGCCGTCAAGGCTCTCAAAGGTTCAGGCATTCCTGTGGCTTCGGTTGCCACTGGTTTTCCAGCGGGCCTCACGCCACTTTCCATGCGCCTTGCTGAAATTAAATATGCGGTGGAGCAGGGAGCCGAAGAAATCGATATTGTGATTTTCCGTTCACAAGTTTTGCGTGCAGAATGGGCGGCACTTTATGATGAGATTTCCGCCATGCGCCAAGCTTGTGGGCCAGCCCATATGAAGGCCATTCTGGCCACAGGTGATTTAAAAACCCTGCGTAATGTTTACAAAGCCTCTATTGTGGCGATGCAAGCGGGCGCAGATTTCATCAAAACCTCCACGGGCAAGGAAGATGTGAACGCCACTTTGCCTGTCTCACTCACCATGCTGCGCGCACTGCGTGATTACCGCGAATACACTGGCTTTGAAATTGGCTTCAAACCCGCAGGTGGATTGAAAACCGCTAAAGACGCAATGAACTGGCTGATCTTGATGAAAGAAGAATTAGGTCGCCGCTGGTTAGAACCAGATCTGTTTCGCATTGGCGCATCATCTCTGCTGGCAGACATAGAACGCCAATTGGAATATTATCTTACCGGGCGCTATGCAGCACTTTCACATCATTCGGTTGCGTGAGGAAAACATGCCAAGTGTCACTTCAATTTTGGAAACGATGGATTACGGCACAGCGCCAGAATCTGCAACGCATGTGAAAGAGTGGCTGGCCACCCACGCCAAAGGCTTTGGTCATTTTATTGGCGGCAAATTTGTTCATTCTAAAGCGCCCCACCTTGAGGTGTTCAATCCTGCAACGGGCGCGAGATTAACAACCATCGCTAATGGCACGGCTGAGGATGTGAATGCCGCCGTTTCTGCCGCATCCAAAGCCTTCACCAGTTGGAGTAAACTCTCCGGCCACACCCGCGCTAAATATCTTTATGCCATTGCCCGGCACATCCAAAAACGAGAACGCTTTCTGGCGGTGCTGGAAACCATGGATAATGGCAAAACCATTCGCGAGAGCCGTGATATTGATATTCCTCTCGTGGCCAGGCATTTCTATCATCATGCCGGCTGGGCTGAATTGCGTGATACGGAATTTAAAGGCTACGCGCCGCTGGG
>DATCEN010000077.1:0-7408 GCA_036510015.1 Aestuariivirga sp. | reverse complement strand
ATGGAAGGGCAAGCCTAAATCGGGCGAGGCATAATGCCCACCCACGGTTTTGCCCGCCGCACGCGTATGCGCAATTTCGGCCAGCATTTTTGTATCGCCATTTATAACGCCAGGAAAATTCATCATCTCGCCCAGGCCTATTATATTTGGCCACGTCATCGCTTCGGCCACATCTTCCGGTGTGATCGTGGCGCCTGGGGTCTCAAGCCCGGGGGCCGATGGCACGCAGCTCGGCATTTGCACATAAATATTGAGGGGAACGCTTGCCGCCTCATCATGCATCAGGCGCACGCCGGGCAGGCCTAACACATTGGCGATTTCATGCGGATCAATGAACATGCTCGTCGTGCCGTGGGGCGCTACGGCTTTGGCAAACTGCGTGACGGTGAGCATGCCGCTTTCCACATGCATGTGGCCATCGCAAAAGCCGGGGCAGGCGTAGCGGCCTGCGGCATCGATGATTTTCGTGGCGGGGCCAATGCAGTGTTTAGCCGATGGGCCGACATATGCGAAGCGGCCGTTGCTGATCGCAATATCTGTGGCGGGTATTATTTCGCCGGAGTGTACATTCACCCATTGTGCTTTTGTGATGACGGTGTCGGCAGGTTTTCGCCCAGCGGCTACGGCGACGAGATCGGCCACGCTTAAGGGCCAGGATTTGAGATTGTTCATGGTTAGATTATTGAACAGGGTTGCGCTAAGAGCAAGTGGGCAAGAGATTATTCTAAATTATAAAACTCGATTTTCAGGAATAGGTCACTGTGTTATTGTTGTATGTGTGTGCCCCCTAACGGTAGTGCTAGGTGGTTACCAACAGGATGGTAATTCAAATGAGCGAAACACGATTTTACAGCATGCAAAGTTCGGGCACAAAATACACAGTCGGTTTTGGTTCGGCACTTGCAATCGCAATATCATATACTAACAATCATTCGATCATCTGGGCGATTATTGATGGTGTGTTGGGTTGGTTATATGTGGTCTACTTTGCGCTATTTGTGTCTTGAATGATTTATAGGCTGAAGAGCAAGTCCGGTAAGCATAATTAGTATTGGTACGAGGAAATAAAATTGAAAAACTTGTCTGCGCCTGACTTGAAGAAGTTCACTAACTACGAATATAAATTCGATTTGAAAGGTGACACATCTGCTGCGGCAATAGTGCGGTTTGTTGCGCCAAAGAGCAGAGTTCTCGACATTGGCGCGGGCAGTGGCTCAATTACGAGGCAGTTGGTGAAGATGAAAAACTGCGATGTCGTGGCTGTCGAAAACAATCCACTTGCCGTAAAAAAGCTACTGCAGTTTTGCAATAAAGTTCACGCTCTTGATCTCAACGATGAAAATTGGGCCGAAGAAGTTGTTCAACGGCAGCGCAAACTAGGACTTCCTACTACATTTGACTATGTGATCGCGGGGGATGTTTTAGAACACCTCTATGATCCGTGGACGACAGCCAAGAACATGGCAAGCCTGATTAATGACACTGGTAAAGTTATTATTTTAGTTCCACATGCAGGCCACAGCACCGTTGTTGCAGCATTTTATGACAGCAATGTTGATTGGCAAGAATCAGGTATTCTTGACAAAACCCACATTCGATTTTTTGGTTTGCGCAACATTGATGTACTTCACGCCCACGCTGATCTTGCAATAACCCGTGTTCACGAAGTTATTAGGCGTCCCGAGATAACCGAATTTGCCGACAAATGGCAGACATTACCCGAACAGGTACGCCAAGTTTTGGCGGCCCGTGAATGCGCCAATATCTATCAACTCGTTACTGAGGCAGGCAAAAGCGCTTTCGTAAAAGAGCCAATTGTTGTTTCTGCAAGCGCTAACAACGTTAGTGCAAACCTCCCGGGGGCCGGTTTCTGGAGACGGTTATTTGGTGGCAGCTGAGGCTATTCATTCATCATATTCTTCGCCTCATCAAATAATTCCTGACAACTCGCCATCATCACATTGCCGCCCTTGTTGACATCGCCATCATCCCAACAGCCGACAACGCCACCTGCTGCTGTGACGATCGGGATCAGAGCCGCGATATCATAAATCTGCACGCCGGCATCAAGCGCTATGTCCATATGGCCAGCGGCAACCAGTGCGAAGAAATAAGCATCGCCGCCATAGCGCAGCAATCTGGTTTTCTTACGCAGGTTTTCGATGTTACCTGTGGGTTGATAATGGTGAGGCGAAGTTGTGCCCACCAACGCTTGAGCAAGCGGCTTGGGTGTTGCAACTTTCAAGCGGCGCTTCTCTTCCCCGCACTGAAAAAATGCACCTTCGGGCGAGCCGTAAAAAACTTCGCCTACGAAGGGTTGGTTCATGAGGCCCAAGAATGGCTTGTCATCTTTATAAAGTGCGATCAGCGTTGTCCAAGTTGGCATGCCGATGACAAAAGCCCGGGTGCCATCAATCGGATCGAGAATCCATGTGTAAGCGCTGGAGCCTTTTTTCTCACCATATTCTTCGCCGATGATGCCATGCGTGGGATAGGCTTTTTCGATGGCTTGGCGGATGGCGCGTTCGGCTGCTCTGTCGCCTTCTGTTACCGGATCCCAATCTGCTGCCCGTTTATTATCCACTTTTAAAGTTGATCGAAAATGCGGCAAAATGGCTTGGCCGGAAAGTTCTGCAAGCGAGAGTGCGAAGCTGGTGAGAGTGGAAATTTCGCTCATTGTGGGCTTTTCTTTCGTGATTTGTATGACTTATTGTGCGTTGCAACATTACGGAGACAGGGTTGTTAAATTTGCATGTCTATTATAACTATATGAAATAAATCATTTTAAATTGAAATTTGAATGAATTCACAAATCTGTGAGGCGCGGTTTCGGATTCAGGGCTTGAACAATCCATGTTGCAGTGCCAAATCATCCTTGTGAGATTGAGGGTTTAGGCCCTCTCTTGCAGCCCATCTTGGGCGTTTCCTCCCTAAACTTGGGGCCGATCACGAAAGTGCATCGGCCCTTCTTTTTGGTTGGTGTGATATGTCGTTTGCCGCATCTTACATGTCGCAAGTGAAGAACTTGCTCGTCCGATGCTTTAGTCTATTCCGCCGCGCGTTGCCAAGGCAATGGAGTGGCAGTGAGCAGCTTGCACAAAGTGGCGGCAAACTCATCCAGCACCTTTTTAAGACTGGTAAATCCTGCACTGCGGCATTGCTTGCGTTCGTCCATATAGAGCCCGCGGTTCACCTCAATCTGCAAGGCGTGACGATCAAGATGGGGTGCGCCATGCGCTTCAGTGATGAAGCCGCCCGCGTAGGGCCGGTTGCGCGCGATGTGCAGGCCCTTGCCAGCAAAGAATTCTTCCACGGCCACAGTGATCGCACTGCCACAAGCCGCGCCGAAGCGGTCGCCTAACACCACATCGGGTTGGCCGGCTTTTGATGCACCTTCGGCCTGCGGCATTGAGTGACAATCAATCAGCAACACAAAGCCGCAAGCTTGGTGGCATTCATTCAGCAGGCCGGTGAGCAAGCGGTGATAAGGCTTGTAGAAAGTTTCAACTCTGGTTTGGGCCTCAACCAAGCTGAGGCGTTTGCGGTAGATCTCCATACCATCACCCACAAAACGCGGGATGGTGCCAAACCCAGCGGCGACCCGCGTTGAGCCGGTATTCATAAATCCGGGCAAGCTCTCGTTAAACATCCGCGCATCAAGCTCATAGGGTTCGCGGTTCAAATCCAACCACGCTCTGGTGGCCAATGAGCGCAGCATGGGCGCGCCGCAATCAACACAAGCGCCGAACAACTCGTCCACCAGATAATCTTCCGATTGGCGCAGCTGTGCTGCTGTGAGGCGGGTTTGGCCAAGAAAAGCTTGCGGTATCTGGCAGCCGGAATGCGGCGAATTAAAAACAGCAGGTACGTGCCACTGGGCCGGGGCTTGCACTTCAAATAATGGGTTGCTGACTAGGTTAGACGTAAGCGACATGGTGGTTTAACTATGCGATTGCTTTAGCGCATTGTAAATGGCGGTTCATCAGCTGTTTACTACTGGCCCGTTATCTAGGCGCTTGCCCAAGCCGATTTGGGCGAAAGGTGCACATGGTCAAAATCATTCTGGCGGAAGACGACGACGATCTTCGCAAATTTTTAGTGAAGGCGTTGGAAAAAGCTGGCCATCAGGTGAAAAGTTTCGCTGAGGGCGCTTCAGCCTATGAAGAGATCAAGCAGGAAGCGTTTGATTTACTGCTCACTGATATTGTGATGCCGGAGATGGACGGCATTGAATTGGCCCGACGCGCGGCGGAACTTGATCCCGCGCTTAAAATTATGTTCATCACCGGCTTTGCTGCCGTGGCGCTGAACCCTGACTCCAAGGCACCCAAAGATGCCAAAGTATTGTCTAAGCCGTTCCATTTGCGCGACCTTGTGGATGAAGTGAACCGGCTTATTGCCGCTTAAATTCTGCCCTTGCCTTGGTGGCGGGTGGCCCTTATAGGCTCGCTCACCGCTTTTTAATGTGGGTGGTTAGCTCAGCGGTAGAGCATTACCTTGACATGGTAAGGGTCACAGGTTCGATCCCTGTACCACCCACCATTAATTCGTAGTGAGGTCATTTAATCCACTGCTGTTTGAAATACCCGCCCCGTGTCCGAGGCTTATGACGAGCATGCTGAATCTTTGTGTTCACCCGTGCCCATTCTTTGCATTTTCGGGGTCCCATCGGGTCGGAATCTCTGCAGCGCCATTTTTTGGTCCACCGGGCGATGGGTGAAATCGCTCTGCATCGGAATCCAGTGGATTGTTTTTTGAAGGCCTGTTTGGTTAGAGTGTAGTCGTCACCCAGTGTTACTGGTGTTTCCCGTGACGAACTCGAGATCACAGCCCTATACTTGATAAAGCGCCAAATTTACGGCTTTGATGTGGTGATTAGTTTAGCAACATCACTCGCTGCTCGTCCCAGCGAAGAGGAAGAGCGCAACCTTTACGGAGGCGCTCAGGCGCGAGTGTTGAACTGTGATTGCCTGTTAGGGTTCGCTCCACGATGTCGGGCGTCAGGAAGGTGATGGAGAGAAGTCTGCCGACGTAGGACTTATTGCATTTTTCTGCCAGGGGGATGTCCGTGATGGTGGAAATAGCCACCTGACTCTAGTCCTTCAAACCAGTGTCTGGTCTTGGCGACCATCGCCACAAGCTGGGGATTGGGTTCGAAAGCTTCACTTGTTTCATTTCAGAGGACAATTTCGGAAGACAGAGACTGGTCGTCACACCGTTTAAGAGTACGTGCGCCCACCGTCCACCGGAAAGTCATGGCCTGTGATGTAGTCGGCAGCCGGAGATGCCACAAATGCGACCACGCCAGCTACGTCGCTCGGAACCCCTAATCGGCGAAGCGGCAGTTTCTGCATATGCTCATCGTATTCGGACTGTGCGGTGCCCTGGTGTCTGGCGACTGGCGTCCAGCCAGGCGAAACAAGGTTTACAGTGATGCCATGTGGTCCGAGCTCCGTGGCCCATGAACGCGTCAGCCCAACCAAAGCTGATTTAGCGGCTACATAGTGAGCATCGCGAGCAGGGCCAACTTTTGTCACGTCGCTTCCGATGTTAATTACCCTGCCAGATCTGCGGCTGAGCCAGTCAGGCAGGACCGCCTGAAGAAGGAGGAACGGAGCCTTAACGAAGAAGTCGATGTGATGTTGGTAATGGTCCCATGTCTGATCAACTATGGGAACGGCACCTTGGGGTCCAGTCGCGTTGTTGACGATGAGGTCAACCGCCCCAACCGTTTCTGCAATGAGGTTCACTCCGGCACGCACAGCTGTTGCGTCAGTAACGTCAAACTTTGTTGTAAGTGCGCGACCCCCATTTTTTCGAATGGCTGCTGCCACGTCCTCGGCACCTTTGTCGTCATGAGCGTAATTCACGGCGATCGTCCAGCCTTCCACTGCAAGTGCACGCGCAATTTCGGCGCCGAGTCCTCGCGAGGCACCGGTCACTAGAGCTACTTTCACGTGTCGGATCCTCGAACAGGGTTGACCAGCGGAGGATCGCTGTCCCCAGCGACCAATTCCATGGGGAAAATGCGTTGCAAGGCAGCGTGCGGATAAGCATCGCGAAAATCGGGCATCGTTGAAAGGAGGGTTTCGCCTAAGGCGATTCCGAGATCACGTAGCGACGTAGCAAAACTAGTGATCCGTGGAACCAAATGCTGCGTGATGAGGCTTTCGCGAAAAGCAATAACACCAAGGTCTTGGCCCGGAATGATACCAGTATCATTCAAAGCACGATACAAACCACCAGCCGGCAATTCATAGCTGAGAATAACAGCCGTGGGGCGCGGCCTCAATTTGAGCAGTGTAGAACCGAGCTCGTAGCCTCCGGCTTCGCTGGATTTGGTTCGCACGGCCAGTTCGGACGCGAAAGGGATGCCATGACTCTTGAGCGCCTTCTTGTATCCTTTAAGGAAGAGATGGCCGAGGTTAAGATCTGTCTCTGGCAGTGAAACCGCGATACGCTGATGTCCACGCTCCACAAGCCTGTCCACTGACAACTTGGCGACGCCTTCGAAGTCCATCTCAACCCACGGATGGGTGACATCACCAGATCGACCGAGTGTAACAAATGGCACCTTGGCATTTTCAAGGAGTGCTATGCGGGGATCATTGTGCCGGGTCGCAGAAATGATCAATGCATCAACCAAACCTCGCGCTACAATGCGTCCTAGATATTCTGCTGGGTCCTCATCGCTGGCGCATGGAAGTACGATAAGATCCAAGCGATGACGTCGAAATACATTCTGCACGCCATCGCAGACGGCCATGAAAAAGTTGTCACTGTCGGTGGAAGAAGCCTGGTTCGACTCGATCATGAACCCGACGGTGCGGGTTGTGCCTTGACGCAAGGCTCGCCCCGATTGGTTGGCCACATAGCCGAGCTTGGCGGCCCCTTTCAGAACACGCTCTCGAGTATCAGCATTGATGTCGAAGCGGCCGTTAAGTGCCTTCGACACCGTGCTCATCGACAAATCCAAATGGCGGGCCAAAGCCCGGATACCCTTCATAATAAACTCCAAGTAGGCCTATAGCGCCTCGCACCCTTGACACGAACTTCGTTTCTCGTATAGCGTCGAAAACGTTTTCGAACAATTTCAAAATATCGATCTACTGAGAAGATGGAGAGTAATATTTTTAACCCGAGGCAATTCTAGGGACGGCGGAGCTTTACCCGGAGCTGCATTCTTGTGCCCAGTGACGGGGCAAGTCCGTCTGGGCTGCCTGCTCGAAGTGATACAACATAACATGGGAGGAAACTGTAACATGGCTAGGAATGACAACAAGAGTGGGCAGGTCTTTGCCCCAAATCGCCGGACAATACTGGCTGGACTGGCAGCCACATCAATACTCGGATTGGGAGTTTCTCCCGTCGGGGCCGCAGTGCCAACAGGCGGCAAACTCACAATTAC
>DATCEN010000076.1:0-2703 GCA_036510015.1 Aestuariivirga sp. | reverse complement strand
ATCTGCCACAGCCGGTTCTCGCCGCGGTGGTGATCGCAGCACTCACGCATGCATTGAGCCTAGCACCTTTCATTCGTCTATGGCACTTAAAGCGCGATGTGTTGCTGGCGGCGGGTGCGGCCGTCGCGGTTATTTTCTTCGGCGTACTCAACGGCATGTTGATCGCCATTGGGCTTTCCATCGCACTTGTTGTTCAACGCCTAGTCAGCCCGCGCGTTGCTAAGCTTGGGCGCTTAGGCAAGAGCCATGATTTTGTCGATATAACGCGCCATTCTGATGCTGCTGAAATTCCAAACCTTGCCATTTGGAGGCCGTCGGTGCCGTTGCTCTTTGCCAATGCCGACAGCATTTTCCGCTTTATTGGAAATGATGCTTTGGCCCGCCCCGCTTTGAAAGGAATTATCGTCAGCCTCGAAGAAAGCATAGATCTTGATAGCACCAGCTTTGAAGTCATCGCTGCCTTTGATGCCGCGATGACCAAGACGGGCAAAGATGTGCAACTGGCAAGGGTGCATGACAGGGTGCGCGATGTGTTGGCCTCAGGCGGACTTCATACACTCACCGCCCGTTGCAATTATAGCGTGGATGACGCGGTGGCTGCTTTAACAAAAAAGACGCATGTAAAATAGGGCAGATAGTTAAGCAACTTATCCCCTAAACCCCATCGCCAAAACAAACAGCTCGGCTGAGCCGTCGCGTGAACTCAAAGGCTTCACATGGCGCACTGATGCAAAATCTTTTTTCATCAGCGTCAATAACTGCCCTTCAGTGCCGCCGCGCAAAACCTTGGCCAGGTAAGTGCCACCGGGCTTGAGTATAGTGCGCGCAAAATCATAACCAGCTTCGGCCAGCGCCACGATGTTAATGTGATCGGTCTGCCTATGCCCGGTGGCGTGTGCGGCCATGTCAGACAAAACCACATCGGCCTTCTCGCCGCCTAAGGCCGCAATCAAAACTTCTGGTGCATCCTCATCATAAAAATCTTTTTTGAAAATCGTAACAGATGGAAGTGGATCCATGCCGTGCATATCAATCGCAACCACGCGGCCCTTGCCATCCTCGGCCTTCACGCGTTTGGCGGCAACTTGGCTCCAACCACCCGGCGCTGCGCCAAGATCAACCACGCGCCCACCGATCTTTAAAAATTTAAACTTGTCGTCAATCTCAACCAGCTTGAAGGCCGCACGGCTGCGATAACCAAGTCGTTTGGCTTCGGCCACATAGGGATCATTCAGCTGGCGCTCGAGCCACTGCTTTTGCGCAACGGTGCGGCCCTTGCCGGTCTTCACCTTCACCTTTGGCCCGCGCCCTTGTGGTTTTTCGCCCGGTCTTGCCATTAAATAGGCCTTGCCATTATCTATTGCTCCACACGCCATCAGCTTGCATCAGCTGAATGAGAATTCCTTCACGAAGGCCACGGTCTGCCACACGAATGCGCGGTGACGGAAAAGCCAAACGAATTTCTTCGAGGATGGCACAGCCCGCCAAAACCAGATCGGCGCGTTCGCGCCCGATGCAGCCATTGGCCACGCGCTCATCATAGCTCATCTGCAATAAGTTTTGCGTCACCTCTCCGGCGGCCTGATTGGAAAGCCAAGCGCCGTCCACCTTGCCACGATCATAATGGCGCAGTCCCATATGAACCCCAACGATTGTTGTCACTGTGCCACTGGTTCCCAGCAAATGGCCCGGCACAGGATCAGTGCCAGCAAAACGCGCCACTTCGTCCACGAAGGGTTTCAACAATTGGCGCACCTCTGCACACATGGCTTCGAAGGCCGCAGGCGTCACGTCGCGGCCACCGTTCAATCGCTCAGATAATGTAACCACACCAGCAGCCAATGAAACCCAGGCTTTAATGTCATAGCGCTCAGCTGCTCGCTCCATCCACATGACTTCAGTTGAGCCGCCGCCAATATCAAAGATCACTGCTGATTGCGCTGATGTGTCAATCAAGGGTGATGCACCCGCAGCGGCCAAGCTGGCTTCAGTGGCGCGGTCTATGATCTCGAGTTCGAGCCCGACTTCCTCTTGCACGCGGTTGATGAATTCAGCCCCGTTGGTGGCCTGCCTGCAAGCTTCCGTTGCAATTAAGCGTCTGGGCCCAACGCCGTGCCATTTCAATTTATTGGAACAGACG
Source organism: Aestuariivirga sp. (assembly GCA_036510015.1). Classification (GTDB taxonomy): domain Bacteria; phylum Pseudomonadota; class Alphaproteobacteria; order Rhizobiales; family Aestuariivirgaceae; genus Aestuariivirga. The sequence goes on along the minus strand of DATCEN010000076.1, from coordinate 563 downwards.
CGCAGCGCTTCAATGGTTCGTTCCATGGCGGCCTGGCCCAAAGTGCCACTACGGCCCAAGCCCTCGCCCAAGCGCACAATGCGTGAATAAGCATCAACGACCTGCAGGCCAGCAGTTCCCGGCCTTGCGATCAACAAACGACAATTATTCGTGCCCAAATCCAATGCGCCATAAAGGGCTTGCGCCCCGGGTTGCCGCGCTCGCGCACTGGCTGCCTGCCCATTGCCACTTGGTGCACGTCGCCGACCGCCCTTTGGGCGTCTAGCTTGCGCATCCACGATTAAAACCTTTCAGGTGTCAGGCCGAACGACGAACGCTCAAACCCGTCCACCTTATTCATAAGTTGCCCTAAGCTTACCACATCGCCAGCTTGCGTAAACACCTTCCTGCATTAACCACCCGTTGACCTCGACCCCTTAAGGTCACGCCGTAGGGATCGGCAAATATGCGTAGTTTCGGCAATAATTGGTTTAAGGAAGGCTCACTTATTTCAGACTTCAGTGAAGGTCTGGGGCTGGGGATAGGCAACCAAAAGCAGTCTATGGCCCTAAAGGCCGCGCGCG
>DATCEN010000075.1:0-5596 GCA_036510015.1 Aestuariivirga sp. | reverse complement strand
TAGCACATTATGCTGCACTGCACAATATATCTTGCAATGCAGCATATGCATAACAGCCCACATAAAAGCAAAACGCGGAGCCAGAGCCCCGCGTTTGCAAATTTAAATCTGGAACAGAAGTTAGAACTTATAGTTAATGCCCAGCGAAACAATATGATTGCGACTGGCGTCAGCATTCACAGTAAATTGGTATGGGATCGAGCCTTCGTTGACATATAGATATTGCAGTTTTGCGGTCATGTGGTTTGAGACAGCCATCTCGATGCCGCCTCCAAGTGTGTAGCCAAGTCGCGTTGAATCAACTGAGCCTGCGCTTGCGCAGCAGTCAGCATGCATTCCTGCAATCGCCAAACCACCGGTGCCAAAGAAAAGAAAGTTGTCTTTTGCAAATCCAACCCGAGCCCTAGCCGTCGAAAGCCAATTTAAATTGGTGTCGCAACCCCCTCCTCCGCATACACCAGACCTGCTATTGCCCTTGTCAGTAGAAAGGGCAATGTCACCTTCCAGGCCATAAACAAAATTATTGCTTTGACGGTTAAACCCAAAATCCAAACCGCCAAGTATGCCGGACATGCCAAAGTCGCCGGACGATAGCCCAACAGCATTCGTATGGTTCGACGTTCCGAAACCATACGAACCCACAACACCAACATAAGGGCCTGCCCAATTAAAAGCAGGCGCTGGGGGAACCACATCGGCTGCCATCGCAGAGGTGGTTCCCAGAAAAGCCAAAATACCAAACGCCCAAAATGCTTTCTTCATTGCAATCCCCTAGTCGCCCGAATTGCGACGAGTATAGCGAAAGTAATAATTCGTTAACAAGCTGAATCGACCAAAATTGCCTGAAAATAGGTGGATTTGCTGAATTCTGTTTCTTTTTGGCCACAATCAGGGGTTCAAGACGTGGGCTATCAGTTGAGCGTTCCACTATGGTCCAGCCGCGTTTGCGCTTGACGGGCGATTCCACCCTTGCATTGCTGGCCGCCTTGGGCCATAGGCCCCTTCAGAAACCGTAAAGCTGGTGGCTGAACGGAAGGAGTGGCTTCAAAACCATTCAGGGCTTAACCCCGTCTTCCCGTGTCTCCGCTCATTCGAAACTTGCTTCGAACCTTCTCAGGTTCGTATGGGGCTCGGCGCTTTTTGGTTTTGGAATTTGAACCGCCAAGCTTACCCCCGAAAAGTTCTTCACTTTTCGGATGAGGGTAAGCAGATATAACGAAGGAATTATCAATGGCATTTTATGAACACATATTCTTGGTGCGCCAAGATGCGGCTCAAACGCAAGTTGATGCGTTGATTGAGCAATATAAGGGTGTGCTGTCTGCGGGCGGCGCTAAAGTTGAGAAGGTGGAACAATGGGGCCTCAAGTCTCTCACGTTCCGCGTTAAGAAAAACCGCAAAGCTTATTTCATTTTGTTGAACATTGACGGCCCATCAGCAGCAGTTGCTGAAATGGAACGCCAGATGTCGATCTCAGAAGATGTGATCCGCAATTTGACCATCAAGGTTGAAGCCCTCGAAGAAGGCCCATCAGCCCAAATGCGCCGCCGCGAAGAAAAGCGCCGTGACGATGATGGCTTCAGCATGGAGGATATGAACTAATGGCTATGGATCAAGGCGCACGCCGCCCATTTTTCCGCCGCAGGAAGTCTTGCCCATTCTCTGGCGATAATGCGCCAAAGATTGATTACAAGGATACGCGCATGTTACAGCGTTATCTGTCAGAACGCGGCAAAATCATTCCAGCCCGCATTTCAGCTGTATGCACTTTGAAGCAACGCGAATTGGCCAAAGCCATCAAGCGCGCCCGCTTCTTGGGCCTGCTGCCATATGTGATCGGCTAAGGGGAGAACACGAAAATGCAAGTTATTCTTCTCGAACGCGTGCCGAAGCTCGGCCACATGGGTGAAATTGTTAAAGTGAAAGACGGCTTTGCCCGTAACTTCCTTTTGCCAAATCACAAGGCCCTGCGCGCCACTGAAGCCAACAAGGCGAAGTTTGAACGTGATCGTTCTACGCTCGAAGCACGCAACACTGATGCGCGCATTGCCGCTGAAGTTGAAGCCAAGAACATTGCTGGCAAAACTTATGTCATCATCCGCCAAGCCGGTGAAGGCGGCCATCTTTATGGCTCAGTCAGCCCACGTGATATTGCTGATGCTGCTGATGCCATGGGCGCGCACATCAACAAGAATCATGTTCATCTGACAGCACCTATCAAGTCGATTGGTGTTTATGAAGTTGAAGTGGCCCCACATCCTGAAGTGACGGTGAAGATCAAGGTGAACGTTGCACGTTCGCCTGATGAAGCTGCCGCTCAAGCGCGTGGCGAAGTGATGATCGGCGCTGCTGCTGACCGTGCTGAAACCCGCGCTGCTGCTGAGGCGATTTTTGCTGAAGCCCAAGCTGATGTGCAAGCTGAGGAAGACGAAGGCATTGAAACGCCAAAGGAAGCCAAAGCGAAGCGCAGCAAGAAAAAGGCTGAAACTGCCGAGTAATTGGCAGGCAGATACAGAGATCAAAACCCGCAGCAGAGATGTTGCGGGTTTTTTGTTATGCTTTTGAGCGATATTATCGCTTGACTTAACATTTTATAGCGATATTATCGCTCGATGAAAACCATCATTCTCACGCTGAGCGCTGCCAAAGACCTCGATGCTTTGGCGCGGGATGCGCGCGAGCAGGTGGAAATGGGCTTACATCGCTATGCTATGACGGGCTTTGGCGATGTGAAAGCCCTGCAAGGCCGTAACGGCTTCCGGCTGCGCATTGGCAGCTACCGTGTGATTTTCGACGAAGATCAAACAACAATTCTGGCGATCTACATTGGCCGCCGCGCCACAACGACCTACAAAAGGAACTAAACCATGAGCCAGCCACAGATCATCAAAACAACCTCCGGCGAGGAATTGGTTGTGTTGCCGCGCAAAGAATATGAGGCACTGCTTGAACGTGCAGATCATGATTCCGAAGACGCCGACGATATTGCCATCTATGATGTGCGCAAGGCGGAGTTATTGACCGGAGGAGTAGTGTTGCCACCTGAAGTAAGTGCGGCAATGCTGCGCGGCGAAAGCAAGCTCAAGGCGATCCGTGAGTGGCGCGACATGACGCAACAGCAGGTGAGTTTACTAATGCCTACAGGAAACAGAAACCTTCAAGGCTATTTGTCCGAACTCGAAAGCGGGCGCAGGACCGCCTCCAAAGAAATGCTTGAGGAACTGGCGAAGGTTCTGAAAGTGCCGGTGGAGTGGCTTGCTTAGGGTGTGCTGAGCAGGATAGGTTTTGGCAGTTTGAGGATTTAGCTTGCAATTCCTTCCAACAGCGCCCATATGCCACCCATCGAGGTTCGGCCGGTTGGCTTGGCTCCGCGCTTTTAAACGCAAGTGCATTGCCCTATTTCATTTCTCCCAGACACCGATACTTAAGCCTCTGTGCATGGTGCATGGGGGCATGCACTAAGACAAAAGCAAGGAACTAAAATATGACCGTAGGAACAGTAAAGTGGTTTAACAGCCAAAAGGGCTTCGGCTTCATTCAACCAGACAATGGCGGCACCGATGTGTTTGTTCACATTTCAGCTGTTGAACGCGCTGGCATGAGCGGCCTGAACGAAGGCCAAAAGATTTCGTTTGATCTCGAAAAAGATCAACGCAGCGGCAAACAGTCTGCTGCAAATTTGAAAGCTGCTTAATAGCGCTTCAATCGACGCTTCAATTTCCCGAACCACGGATGTACTGGTCGTGAGGATGGAGCGTCTAACGAATTGGAAATCCCGCAAGGCGCATGCTTTGTGGGATTTTTTATGTCGACTTTACGAACCTTCACAACAAGGTTTATTTATTCTTTACGAATAGCTTTTACACCCAGTTGAAACGACTTGAGGGTGGACATGGCTGAAATTACGTTACTGCAGTTGCGAAACAGGGCGGTTATGTTCGCCTGTTGCCTTTTGGTGCCAATGCTTTACCTTTGGGTCAGCTATCTTAGCGCCGCTTTCGTCGATGTCAAAAAAATCAAAAATGAACAACGCGGAATGGAACTTGCCTCCCTGTTGAATGACGAGGTGTTCCGCGCTTACAAAGGTGGTCGCACCCGTTTGAATGAAATTGCCAGCGATTTTGGTGTCGTCATTGATGACGACTTTGGCAGATTACCTGGTGAGCAAAAATTTCAGGCACTCAAAAAGTTGCAATCTGAAATCGTCACCAAATCGGGGCTCATCCTCGATAGTGATCAGCGCACGTCCTATCTGGTGTCTGCTGGTTTTGTACGCGCACCTGAGGCCTTGCAACATTTTGCCATTGCAACTGGTTTGGCCAGATCTGCTGTTGGCCCCTCACATGATGAGAATAGTGATGAATTGACGCCCGTTCTCCTTGCGGCACAATTGGGCGCTGCCACAAGCAACTTGGATAGCGCTGCCGAGGACTTGGTCAATTCGTGTGATTGCAAAGATGCCTTCACGCAGGATTACCAAGATATCAAGCTCAAGCTTATGCCGTTTCGCAATAGAAGTGGCACGATGTTGAATATTCTGACATCCAACCCCGATCACGCAAAGGCATTGAGCGATGTAAGTGACCTTCTCACCACAGCGCAACTTTCTCATTCCGCCACTGCTTACGACACATTTTTTAGCATTGTGGCGCAGAAAATCAACGAAAGCCTAGCCCAACGTCTAAGATCAATGTTGCTTAAGATCGGAATTGTTTCGGCGGTCGGCTTGCTTATAACTTTATTTGGGGTTGTGATTTCTTTTACGATCTATCGCCACAGCTCAAAGACAACGCGCGATTTGCATGTAGCGTTGCAAAAATCCGAAGCCGAACGTATTCAAAGCCAGCACATGAACGACGAAATTGCCGGGCTCAACGGCAATTTGGCTTCAAAAGTTGATCAGCTTGAACAGGCTCAAACTGAATTGCTGCGCAAATCACGCTTTGAACAATTGGGCCAGTTAACAGCAACTATCGCACATGAAATTCGCAACCCGATGGGTGCCATAAGAACCTCAGCTTTTATCATTGGCAAAAAAATTGGCGCAAGCGACGCTGCTATCACCACGCAAGTGCAACGCATCAATATCGGCGTTGCGCGTTGTGATAAAATCATATCCCAGCTTTTGGATTACTCTCGCACCAAAAAAATAGATGCCGCAGTTGGCGATCTCGACACTTGGCTTTCTGACATGTTGAACGAAGAGGTGGAACACATTTCCAGCAAAGTGAATTTTATTTGTGATCTTGGCATTGGAGAGCGCCTGGTTTCGTTTGATCCCACGCGCATGCGTCGCGCTATGATGAACCTTATCAACAACGGTGCCGACGCCATGTTGGCGGCGGAAAAGGTGCAACCGCAAATTTGCATAACAACCCGAATCGAAAACGGCTTCGCCACCATCACCGTCAAGGACAATGGCCCAGGAATTGCGCCGGAAAATATGAAGCGTATCTTTGAACCATTGTTTACAACCAAGGGCTTCGGCACTGGTCTTGGCCTGCCTGCAGTGGTGCAAATTGCGGAGCAACATGGTGGAAAGCTTGAGGTTTCCTCAACTGAGGGGGACGGTGCAAGTTTCAAAATATATTTGGCG
>DATCEN010000074.1:0-11532 GCA_036510015.1 Aestuariivirga sp. | reverse complement strand
ATTGAAGGCGGACTGCGAGGTGAAGCCAACCGCCACTGCGATTTCAGTCAGTGAGTTTTCATTTTTTACCATCAGTTCAATGGCTTTAAGCAGGCGCAAGCGTTGGCGCATTTGACTCCACGTCATGCCCAGTTCCGCCATGAAATGGCGGGTCAGGGAACGCGGCGTCATGGCGACTTCTCGCGCGAGATTTTCAAAACGCAAATCCTGCTCAAGTTGCTGTTCAGTTAGCATGAGTGCGCGTTTCAGCGTTTCACTTGTGGGCATAGGCATGGCAACGGGCGACGGCAGCAGAGCCAGCCGCCAGACTTCTGCGACCAAGGCTTGAAACAGCGAAGTGGAATAGATGTTCAACGGCGTTTCCTTCGCAACTGCGCGAAGCGACAAAAGCAGCTCCCGCGCCAGAGAAGACATGTCGAACACCGCCAGCGTTGTTGGCGGATTTGGTGCGAAGCTCGTTGCAAACAAAGCAGAGCAAGCGAAAACCTTTTGCGGCAACGTCACCAAAATAGGATGGTTCGCCGCAATTAATGCGGCACGCGCGGGTGGCAAAGACCAGCGCTTGCCATCTGCTTCCAACACCAAGGCACCGCTCAATGCATAAAGCAAATAATGGTGTGGCGTTTCAAAGTCGCTCTGGGGCGCAGCGGCAAATTCACCAAAGACGATGTAGGCATCGGCATGAGACATGCGTGATTTGTGCCAGCATCAGGCTACAGATTCAATGAGTCGTGCTTCATAGCGTTGGCTTAGGGGCACTGCTGTCATCAATGGTCGAATAATTTCGCTTGAGCGTGTGAACGCGTTGCTGGAGAGGTAGTTCTGAAAATCCTCCTTTGAGTTCCAGCGATGCAAAATCAGAACGCTGGTTTCATTTGAAGGATCGGCATAGGTGCAAAAACTGGCATTGCCAGCCATGGCGTGCACGCTTGCGGCTTCGGCCAACAATTGGGCCATGGCGGCAGATCGATTTTCTTTGGCGACTTCAAATTCAACAATAGCAATCAGCATCGTCTTCTCCTCTTGATGAGGATAAATTATCCGATGTTTAGTCGCCGCGCTTTCGCCTAACTGACAAAATCTTGCTGTGAACGGCCAAAATGCAAATACTAGGTCCGTCCATGGAGCGTTCTTGAGAGAACCCACACGCGAATGGCACTTGATAAATTCCGCCCGGCGCGGGCGGCATCAATTTCCGCTACCAATGCAGCAAGCGATTTATGCTCGTCGTTTGCGGCTTGTTTCAATGCGGCCCAAAACTCTGGCTCCAGCGACAGCGAGGTGCGGTGGCCTTGGATGCTCAGCGAACGCTTGAGTTCACTCTTGGCGTTTATGGCCATCGAGGTCTTTCGCGGCTTTGGAATTCAAAAGTGTGGTCAGTTTCTTTTCATCTTTGCGGCGGCCAAAACTAGCGCGGTTTTCCGATGCCTTATCGGCAGCCTCCTCGCGCGACTTTGCCTTTCGCTTGAGGCGTAAGTTGACCACGTCTCCCACTAAGCTGGCCCCAACATATTCTCTGGCCGCACTATCGCGTCAAAATCAGCCGCCGAGATACCTTCCTTCAAAGCTTCCTCGCGCAAGGTGGTGCCATTTTTATGCGCAGTCTTGGCGATTTTGGCGGCCTTGTCGTAACCGAACTTTGGCGCAAGGGCCGTCACCAACATCAGCGAACGATCCAAGTTCGCCTTGATGTTATCTTCGCGCGCCACAATGCCCACCACACAATTATCCGTGAAACTCATCGCGGCGTCGGCCATCAGTTGCACCGATTGCAGGAAGTTATAGGCCATCACCGGATTGAAAACGTTGAGTTCAAAATGGCCGGACGCGCCCGCAAATGTGAGTGCTGCATTGTTGCCGAAAATCTGAACGCACACTTGGGTGAGCGCCTCGCACTGCGTGGGGTTCACCTTGCCGGGCATGATCGATGATCCCGGCTCATTTTCCGGCAATTGCAATTCACCCAAGCCTGAGCGCGGGCCGGAGCCGAGGAAGCGAATGTCGTTGGCGATTTTGAACAGCGAGGCGGCCACGGTGTTTATAGCACCATGGGTCATCACCATCGCATCATGTGCGGCCAAGGCCTCAAACTTATTGGGCGCAGAAGTGAAGGGCAGGTGGGTGATATTGGCAATCGCCTCAGCCACCTTCTCAGCAAATCCCTTTGGTGCGTTCAGGCCTGTGCCAACCGCGGTTCCGCCTTGAGCGAGTTGCATCAACATCGGCAGGGTTTGTTCAATGCGGGCGATGCCATTCTCAACCTGCTGGGTATAGCCGCTGAACACTTGGCCAAGTGTCACCGGCGTTGCATCCTGTGTGTGGGTGCGGCCAATCTTAATGATCTTGGCAAAAGCGTGCGCCTTGTCGTTCAGCGCATTGCGCAAATGTTGCAAAGCAGGCAGCAGGCGGTGATGAATTTCTTCCACGCAGGCAATGTGCATGGCGGTTGGATAAGTGTCGTTGGAGCTTTGCGACATATTAACATGATCGTTGGGATGCACCGGCTTTTTAGAGCCCATCACGCCGCCCAGCATTTCAATTGCGCGGTTGGAGATCACTTCATTGGCGTTCATGTTGGATTGCGTGCCCGAACCTGTTTGCCATACTGACAACGGGAAGTGTTCATTCAGCTTGCCTTCGATCACCTCTTGGGCGGCATTGATAATGGCAGCGGCCAGAGCTTTATCGAGCAGGCCGAGGCCAAGATTGGTTTCTGCTGATGCCCGCTTGATGATGCCCAAGGCGCGCACCACCGAAGCTGGCTGCTTTTCCCAGCCGATCTTGAAGTTCTGCAAGCTGCGCTGGGCTTGCGCGCCCCAGTATTTGGTGGTGTCAACCTCAATGGGGCCGAAGGTGTCGGTTTCTGTGCGCGTGGTTTTGGGCATGGACGAGGTTCCGGATTTGCTGCGCGGGAATAGCATGGAAGGACGGGGGAGGCGAGGGGGGATCAGAAGGAGCCGCAGTTAATTGCCAAGCGATGAAACCAGAAAGTATCTGATTGATTGTTATTAATTTGTTTCGGGCAGCGGCTTGCCCGCTTTCAACCAAAATTTCATTTCATCAATCCGTTCTCGAGTTGGCAAACTCAATGCCTCCGCCTCGGAGTGGCCTTCTGAAATCTTCTTTTCGACTAGCCATGCCTGGAAATCGGTATAGTCGGAAATTACCTTGGTCGGACCTGCGATGTTGATACCAGCCTCTACTCGGAGAAAATCGCGAAACTTTCGAATAACAATTTGATAATCGCCGTTATGGTGCTCTGGATCTTGGCCGGCAATATCTGACATTGATTTCTTCAAGTCATATCTGGAATGTTCGAAAATTAGAAATTTCTTTCGCCGGAGCATCGCGTTTCCGCTTTTTCGGAACCCAAAATCAAGACCGCATTCGAACGGCATATTCATTCTGAGAAATTCGCCCTCTTTCTCGGCCCTACACCGAGACAAGTCGTGAACCGAATATTGCGACGCCTTGATTAGATTCGAAATCTTTTCGAATCGATTTTCGCCATTCTCCAAACTGACGTTGGCAAGCTGTGGCTGAAAGCCTGCGTAAATACAGCAAAAGATCATGGCTTCAAATAGCGGCGCGTACTCCTCATCAAAGGGACAATTTATGAATACTGAGTTGTGGAAAGTTGGCGCCTTCAAGCACTAACCCTTGGATGGATATGAGTCTTTGCCATAACTGCTGCGCTCGCGGATACGGCCATCCCTGCCATGAATGTAAAGTTCCGTGCCCTGCTTTTGCGCAGCATCGCGAGCGCGGTCAACGGCCTCACCTTGAGTTGCAAATGTGCCACTTGCTCTTGAAGCACCAGTTCTGCGAACGCTCCACTTACCACCTGACGGAACAACATGCTGTCCTTTGCTAGACATTTTGAATACCTCGTTACTTGAAGACAATATAGTGCACGTGGCCTGCATTTGCAAAGCAATCATCCGACACTCCGAAATGCCTTCACCGCAATTTTCTTCTCGCCTTTGCGTGCAGTCGCGAGATCATGCGCGGTTTGCATGCGGCACAGGGTTTCGGCACTCAGGCCAAAAGCCTTTTCAAAGCGGATGGCCATGTCGGCGGAGAGGCCCACGCGCCCGTTCAGCAACTTGCTGATGGATTGGCGCGAAACGCCGAAATGTTCCGCCAGAGCCACAACACTCAGGCCTCGCGGTTCCACAATTTCCTCGCGCAGCCACGGGCCGGGGTGAACCGCGAAAATGGGGGAAAGCTTAATCGCCATCAGTGATAATCCTCCAAATCAAGATCAACGATGCCGTTGTTCTCATCCAATCGAAAAGTCAGCCGCCAGTTGCGCGTTGCGGTCATCGTAGCGGTTCCTTTGCGGTTGCCCGTCAGACAATGGAAACCGAAATTGGGCGGAACCGCCAATTCTTCCACGCTCTCAGCCGCCACCAGAAATGCTACCATGTTGCGAAGGCGTGAAGCCACTCTTGCATCTAGCCCCACCGCGCGGCCGGATTCCAAATAGGCCCGCAACGCCTTGTGCCGCACGGAGACGATGTCCATTGAGTCAGGTTACATCGCTGGATTTTGATTGTCAACCGTCAGCTTACGGATGACGCATCTATCTTGGGCTCATTCGCGCAACTTCTCCCTCCACGTCGCTTTGCAGGCAGTGGGCAAGCTTTTGCTGGAGGGCAGGCGCGGGTGGCCCTTGGGGTGGGGTTCCCCTGAAAAATATCAACAATGTCAAACAGCAGGATCGGCGGTGAATTGCCGATCGGCGGACTATATAGCTATGATAGGAATTAAAGGCAAGAACTATTTTGGGCAGATGCAAATTATTTTCAACTCGCCTAAACTCACCCCATGAACATTCACAACCCTTCTGATCGTAGCATCAAAATCGGCAAATCAGTTTGCCCGCATGATTGCCCTTCGGCCTGCGCGTTGGAAGTGGAGTTATTAGACGAAAAAACCATCGGGCGGGTGCGTGGTTCCAAGGACAACACCTACACCAATGGCGTGATCTGTGAGAAAGTCGCGCGCTATGCCGAGCGTGTGCATCACCCAGACCGGCTGTTGTATCCGATGAAGCGGGTTGGGCCAAAAGGGGCAGGGCAGTTTGAACGGATTTCATGGGATGAGGCGCTTGATCTCACTGCTGCGGCGTTTTTAAAAGCTGAAAAAGATCACGGTGCTGAAAGTGTATGGCCCTATTGGTATGCGGGCACCATGGGCCTGGTGATGCGTGATGGCATCGAGCGGCTGGTCAATGCCAAGGGTTATTCATCCCTTTATGGCACGGTGTGCACCGCTTTATCCTGGCCCGGCTTTTATGCAGGTGCTGGCAATATCACTGGTGTTGACCCACGCGAGATGCAGAAATCCGATCTCATCGTGATGTGGGGCGGCAATCCGGTCAACACGCAAGTGAATGTGATGAGCCATATTGCAATCGCGCGCAAAGAGCGGGCTGCGAAACTGGCCTGTGTTGATATTTATGAAACAGGAACGATGAAGCAAGCGGATATCAAACTGCTGATCAAGCCCGGCACTGATGGGGCATTGGCCTGCGCCATCATGCATGTCTTGTTTCGCGATGGGCTGGCCAAGTGGAATTACCTTGATCAGTATACGGATGATCCACACGGGCTTGAGGCGCACCTTGCGGGAAAAACGCCAGATTGGGCAGCAGAGATTTGCGGTTGTTCGGCACAAGAGATTGTGGAATTTGCAAAACTGATCGGCACAACACCAAAAACTTTCTTCCGCCTGGGCTATGGCTTTTCGCGGTCACGCAATGGTGCGGCCAATATGCATGCGGTGAATTGCATTCCGGTGGTCACGGGCGCGTGGTTGCATGAAGGCGGCGGAGCGCTCCATTCCAATTCCGGCATTTATAAATGGAACAAGCGGCAGCTTGAGGCACAGGACGCCAATAGAGGCCAGCGGGTGATGGATATGAGCCGCGTGGGCGAAGTTCTGTGTGGTAATGCCCATGACCTGCAAGGCGGGCCGCCGGTGAAGGCCATGCTGATCCAGAACACCAATCCGGTTTCGATTGCGCCGGATCAAACCCGCGTGAAGCAAGGCTTTGCGCGCGAAGATCTATTTTTGTGTGTGCATGAGCAGACCATAACAGACACTGCGAAATATGCTGATGTTTTGCTGCCCGCAACCACATTCCTAGAGCATGATGATATCTATCAAGGGGGCGGCCACAGCCACATCATGTTCGGTCGTCAGTTAATTGCAGCGGCGGGCGAGGCGCGCAGCAATGATTTTGTGATTAAGGAAATTGCCAAGCGGGTGAGAGCCACTCATCCCGGCATTGATAAAAAGCCGCGCGAAATGATTGACGAGATGTTGCTGGCCTCTGGTCGCAAAGGTTTGGATGATCTGGATGCGCAGAATTGGTTTGATGTGATGCCGGATTTTGAAACGGCTCATAACATCAAAGGCTTTGGCCATAAGGATGGTAAATTTCATTTCAAAGCGAATTGGGCAGACGTCGCAAAAGCTAAATCGCGCATGGGGGCGTTGGGGCCGATTGAGAATATGCCGGAATGGCCAGATTATTATCAGGCGCATGAGCAGGCCGATAGCGAATATCCGTTTCGTTTGGCCACTTCTCCGGCGCGGGCATTTTTGAATTCAACATTTAATGAAACGCCAAGCAGCCGCAAACGTGAGGGCAGGCCCACGGTGTTGGTGCATCCTGATGATCTCACGAAGCTCGGCATTGAAGATGGCGCGCGCGTGCTTATGGGCAGCAGGCGCGGCGAAGTGGTGCTTCATGCCAAAGCCTTTGCAGGTTTGCGTTTGGGCGTGGTGATTGCGGAAGGCGTCTGGCCCAATCATCTGCATGAAGGCGGCAAGGGTATCAACACGCTTACGGGCTCAGATCAGCCGGCTCCCGCAGGTGGTGGAGCTTATCATGATAATGCGGTGTGGATGCGATTGGATAAATTCCTTGAACCGCGATAGTGGTGCAACAGATGCAAGCTGCCGCCATAATCTCAAGGGTGGCTTTTTCCGAACACCAATCCATTAGACCAGCCGACGACAATCACAAGAAGTCCTGCGCTAACAAAAAGCGTTGAATGGTACCAGGCTGCGATCCACATTAGGATTTGACCACAAAGCCTTGTCGCCTCCACATTGGAAGTCATGTGTCTTGCAATATATTTTCCCAGATGTGAATCCCGTAGTCGTTCCAAACCGGCAAAACGCATGAGCAATAGCGAGACAATCACCGAGGGCAACAGGAACAATATTAGAAACCAAAAGATGTCATGTTGCCAAAGCAAATATGTTGTGAATAGGCCGGTAGAAATGTCCGTCAAAAGTTTCAACGGATGAATTTGATGGTACAGCTTTTTCTCTTTGAATGTCATCATGAAAGTGCCATCCCCTCGAGTTAGATATGGTTCCGGCTTACGATGAGCCGTGATATGGCCACAAGGCCTTATCCCGCATGCCCGAGGTAGCGCTTGAAAAGCAACCTATTGGCCTGCTGGCACGTTAGGCATCAGGCGCTTCGGGGAACTTGATGTCGATTTCTGGCATGTCAGCCCTGCCACAATGCTGTTGCAAGTTCCCGTCTTCCGTCGCATCACGCGGTTATGAAATTGTCCAACCAAGGTGCCACATCTCAACCACTTTCTCACCCGGAAGTTCTACGCATTATCTTTGGCGTTGTTCTTGCCATGTTTTTGGCAGCACTTGATCAAACCATTGTGGTGACGGCGATGCCAACTATTGGGCGCAACTTGGGCAGCCCTGAATATCTGCCATGGGTGGTTACAGCCTATCTGCTCTCATCCACCTCGGTGACACCGCTTTATGGCAAGGTTTCTGACATTGTTGGGCGGCGCAAGACGTTGCTTTTTGCGATTGTGGTTTTTGTGGCGGGATCGGTTGCCTGTGCGTTATCGCCTAATCTCATTTTGTTGATTGTCGCGCGCGCCGTGCAAGGGCTTGGCGGGGGCGGGCTGATTTCATTGTCGCAAACCATTATTGCCGATATTGTTTCACCCAAAGAGCGTTCACGCTATCAAGTTTATATCTCTGGCGTTTATATGGTTGGCAGCGTTTCTGGGCCTTTGCTGGGTGGCTATTTTGCGGAGCATTGGCATTGGTCGCTGATTTTCTGGCTGAATGTTCCTCTGGGCTTTGCAGCACTGGCGATGACCAATAGCCTTCTCAAAAAACTGCCGCGCCATGAAAGGCCACATAAGCTGGATTTCCTTGGGGCTGGTTTGATGGCTTCAGCTGCTGTGGCTTTGATGTTGGCGTTGAATTGGGGTGGCATCCATTATCCGTGGGGATCGGTGCAAGTGCTGGGCTTAATCGTGGCGTCAGTGTTGCTATGGGCCGCCTTTGTGTGGCGCTTGAACACTGCACCTGAGCCTTTTATTCCGTCCGAGATTTTGAAAAACCCTGTGGTGGCGATGGGCTCAATCACGGCACTCCTGATCATGGGCACTTATGTTGGCATCACCGCCTATTTGCCAATTTATATGGAGTTGGTTTTTGGCTTAAGCGCAAGCCAATCCGGCCTTTGCCTTTTACCCTTTATGTCGGGCACAGTTGTGGGGGCCATTATCGCTGGGCGCTATATGGCAAGATCTGCACATTATAAAAGGCCCGCATATGCAGGATTGATATTCGCAATTCTTGGATTGGGCTTAATCAGCGCTTTTAAAACTCATATCAGTTTAACCGCGATGGAAATCCTGATTGGTGGAATTAGTATTGGCCTTGGCACGATTTTTCCGATTACGACCGTGGCTATTCAAAACTCTGTCAGCCTCCATCAAATGGGAACTGCGACAGGCGTGATGGGCTTTTTCCGCGCTCTGGGCGGGGCACTTATAGTGGCGTTATTTGGCGCGGTTTTGTTTTCGCAATTGCCAGATTTTGCAGCGCTTGAAAACTTGTCGGGTGAGAAATTGGCTGCCATTGTTGCCAGCGGTGAAATTCACACCTCCTTTAGGCCGGTGTTTGCTTTGGCTGTATTCGTGATGGCCGTGGCGCTGGCCGCGTTTCATCAAATGCCTGAAAAGGCTTTGCGCGGTAAATTGCATGTGGCTGATGCGATCAGTTTGGAATAGTTCTGTTCTTGCGTGATGGTTGCCACGCAGCTATAGGCCTGCTCATTCCAATTCAAACGAGGACACTATGGCCAAAGAACGCACTTTCTCAATGATTAAGCCAGACGCAACCAAGCGCAATCTCACTGGCGCCATCAACGCAAAGATCGAAGAAGCAGGCCTTCGCATCATCGCGCAGAAGCGCGTGAAGTGGAAGTTGGCTGACGCTAAGAAATTTTACGCCGTTCACGCCAAGCGCCCGTTCTTCAAAGATCTAACCAAGTTCATGGCTTCTGGCCCGATCATTGTGCAAGTTCTGGAAGGCGATAACGCCGTTGCCAAATACCGTGAGATTATGGGTGCAACCAATCCAAAAGATGCTGCCAAGGGCACTATTAGAGCTGAATTTGCTGAATCAATTGATGCCAATTCTGTGCATGGTTCGGACAGCGCTGATAACGCCAAGAAGGAAATCAAACAGAACTTCAAGGCAAAGGAAATCGTGGGCTAATCCACGCGCTCACTTTGTTGATGGTTTTAAGTCCGTGCCACTAGGCGCGGACTTTTTATTTTGTCATAGTCGCAATAGAGAGGTGACTTATGAATAGGGGCAGGTTGGAAGCATTTTCGGATGGGGTGATTGCCGTCATCATCACTATTATGGTATTGGAACTCAAAGCGCCGCAAGGCCATGAGTTGGCAAACCTGTTACCATTGTTGCCCACATTTCTTACTTATGTGCTCAGCTTCATCTACGTCGGAATTTATTGGGTAAATCATCACCACTTTTTTCAACTCGTTGAAAAAGTTTCTGGCGGCTTGCTTTGGGCTAACCTCCATTTGCTGTTTTGGCTGTCGCTCATTCCTTTGACCACGGCTTGGATGGGAGAAAATCATTTTTCACTTTGGCCAGTGGTCACTTATGGATTTAATCTTTTGGCTTGCGCCATTGCCTACTCAATAATGACGGCGGTTGTTTTAGACACGCATGGTCGCCAATCAAATATTGCCAAAGCCATCGGGCGCGACCGAAAAGGCAAAATCTCGTTGGTATGTTATATAGCCGCACTCATATTAGCATTTCTGAGCCCAATGATTTCCTGCACACTATTTCTCGTGGTTGCTCTCATCTGGCTTGTGCCCGACCAAAGGATTGAACGCTTAATGAACTAAACTTGGGCTGGCGTTTCACCCTTGATGGCGGTGTGTTCGCGGCTCGAGACATAAAGTGCGGCACTTATCAATATGGCCACACCCACAAATGTCCACCGATCGGGCAAATCGCCGAAAAATAGCCAGCCTAGAAAAACTGCATTGATCATTTCGGCGTAACCAAATGGCGCAAGCAGCGATGCCTCACACCATTCAAAGGCTTTGATCATAAGAAAATTGCAGGTTGTGCCAATTGTGGCAATGCCGAACATCATGAGCCATTGGCTGGACGTTGGTGTCTGCCATTGCCACAACATGATCAGTGTACAGACGATGCCGCCCCAAAGGCTTGTATAGAAGGTGTTGGACAGGGCAGAGGCGCGTGCCGCCAACATGCGCGAGGTGAGGATCACCACCGCCGCGCTGGCCCCAGAGACGAGCGCCAATAGAGCGCCGGGGTTAAGCGCTATCATGCCGGGGCGGATGATGACCAGAACCCCTATAAATCCGCCGATCACGGCAAGCCAACGCGAAAGCCTCATGCGTTCGCCAAGCAATAATGGTGCAGTGCCGATGACCAAGATAGGCTGAACGAAATAGAGCGAAAGAGTTTGCGCAATGCCTTGAAATTTCATGGCTGAGAAAAAGAAAAAGGTGGTGGAAATAATGGCGAGTCCACGCAGCATGTTTAGTGGAATGGCGCGGGGTGCGAGGCCATCACGGCCTTCACGCGCTGCCAGCAATGGCAACGTGAGCAGAGCACCTAATGCCAAGCGCGACCACACGCTTTGCATCACGGGTTGGCCTTCAGCGCCAAGTTTTTTGGCCAGAACGTCAAGACACGGAAACATCAGCATGGCCAAAAGCATGAGGGCAATGCCCAAGAGCTTATTGGACCTCGTTGATGTGTTGCTCATGCTTGGGCTGCATACAGCATCAAAGCCGCTGCTGTAGCCAGGTTGAGGCTCTCTACACCCTGCTTCATGGGGATTCTCACTTTACGGCCACAAGCGCTTGAAACTGAATCAGAAATACCCTTGGATTCAGAACCCAGCACGATGAGATGGGGTGCCTTGCTGGCCTCGGTATAAAGCGCCTTTGCATCCATTCTTGTGGCGATGGCACTGCCTGGCCAAGCCTTGGCAAAATCTAAAAATTGCGCAGTTGGCATTTTTACTAATGGCACTGCGAAGATTGAGCCGGTGGTGGCACGCACACATTCGGGGGCGTAGGCGTCACAGCAATCGCCCACCAAGATGATGCCCGCAGCAGAGGCTGCATCAGCGGTGCGGATGATCGTGCCTAAGTTGCCGGGATCACG
>DATCEN010000073.1:0-3014 GCA_036510015.1 Aestuariivirga sp. | reverse complement strand
GCCGCGGTGGCCGCTGATTTGATTGTTGGTGCGGCAGATGCTGGCAGTGCAGCAATCTGTGCGGATTTTGACAAACAGCGCCGTGTGGAAGTGACTGGCCGTCTGGCCGCCACGGGCTTTCTCAATTCGTCTTTGATGTCGGGCTTTGAAGCCATGCATTTGGCGCGCGCCGCTGGGCTTGCGGCCATTGCGCTGGTGCCGCCTTTACGCAAAGAGGCCTTGAGCAAAGGGCTTTACCCACCAGGGCCTTTGCCTTTTGCGATGCGGTAGTTGAATAAAGTTGCAATGACTCACGCTCTTAGGCATTTTAATGGGATGAATTCTAAACACACTTATACCGCTAACGCTGCTAAATTTCGTATTGGGCAAGTCGTTCGCCACAAGCTGTTTTCTTTCCGTGGCGTGATTTTTGATGTGGATCCGGTGTTTTCCAATACCGAAGAATGGTGGTATTCCATTCCCGCAGAAGTGCGCCCAGCGCGGGATCAACCGTTTTATCATTTGCTCGCTGAAAACAATGACACTGAATATGTGGCTTATGTGTCTGAGCAAAATCTGCTAGGCGATGATTTGTCTGGCCCAGTGCGTCACCCAAAGGTGAATGAATATTTTTCAGACTATGACACAGTTTTAAATCGCTACATCATCAAAGCAGGACGCTCTCACTAACATGGCAAAAAAATCGGCATTAATTGTTTGGGGTGGCTGGGAAGGCCACACGCCAGAGCGTTCCGCCGCAGTGGTTCGCGAGATTTTAGAAGCGCATGATTTTAATGTGCGGGTTGAAACTTCAACCAAGGCTTACGCTGATCCGGCCATTCATAATCTCAATCTCATTGTGCCGATGATTACAATGTCGGAGATTGGCAAAGGCGAAGTTGAAAATCTTTGTGCGGCGGTTAAATCCGGGGTTGGCATGGGTGGTTTTCACGGAACCATGTGTGATTCATTCCGCAAAGAAACCGAATATCAATTCATGACAGGCGGACAATGGGTGTCGCACCCCGGCAACATAATCGATTACCGCGTGAACATCACCAAGCCCAGTGATCCGCTCGTTAAAGGCATTGGTGATTTCGATTATCACTCAGAGCAATATTATATGCATGTTGATCCGGCAGTTGAAGTTCTGGCCACAACCACTTTTGATGGCACGCATTGTGAATGGATCAAAGGTGTTGTCATGCCTGTGGTGTGGAAGAAAGTTTACGGCAAAGCCCGCATTTTCTACTCGGCGCTTGGCCACACGGCGGATGAATTTGCCAGCCCACAAATGCGCACTATTGTTGAGCGAGGGTTGTTGTGGGCGGCGCGGTAACTTTTTTGATGCCTTTGCGGCTCTCATAAACCCACGGCCGCAAACCTTGTTCAGCTCTGGCTGTCTCCACGCGTAAATTGTCGCCTTCGCGATAAACCGCATAGGCCCCATTGCGCCACACATCGATGCGATCAATGACCAGCTTGGCGTCGCGGCATTGATGATGCAGTGGAAAGTCAGCGATGATCACCGGCGTGGGCGGGCAATAAGGCCCGTTGTGGGATTTTTCTTGCAGATATGAAACATCAAAGGGCGAAGCTGTGCTGAAGCAATCGCCTGATGTGCAATCCCATCCGGGGCGGTTGGAAGCCTCTAAGCTTGTCACTTGCTCACCATTGTCTTGCAGCCATTTGCCAGTTGCGAATTTGTTTTTGGTATTGGCCAAAACATAGTGATGTGCATCGTCCATCATGGCCACATTAGAGGCGCGGTCTTCGACGATCAGAACCGGCTTAGAAATGAAACTTCCTAACACCAGCCCCAACACCATCACCGGCCAACCCATGAGGCGCAATCGGCCTGCACCAACGCACACCAATCCTGCCCCCATCACCATCACAATAATGCCGTAAGTGTTGGGCTTGGCCACCATAAGATTGGCGCCCGGCCAGGTGCCGATCCAATTGGAAATCAGCATGGTGAACCACAGGCCAAATTGCATGACTTTCAGTGGCACATATTCCAATCCGAAAGGCATGGCCGCAACAGCCACAACAGCGGGCGGCAGAACTGCAACTTCAGCAACCGGCAAAGCAAAGCCATTGGCAAAAACTGTATAGGGTGAAAGGCGTCCGAATTGATAGCCAGCCGCAATGCCCGTGGCTGCGCCAGAAACAATAGAAATTCCAGCGCCTCGGATCACAGCTTCTTTTATGTGGCTCCAAACCCGCGCTTTCCAGGTTTCGACTTGGTGCGGATAAGATTTGCGCCAATTGCGGTAAGCCCCGTGAAAGGCGATGATGGCCATGACTGCGAGATATGACATCTGGAAACTTGCACCTAAGCTTTCCTCTGGTGTCAGCAACAATACGATGATCGCAGAGATCGCCAAATTGCGCAGCGACATGCCGGGTCTGTCCAACAGAATGGCAATAAACATAGTGGCTGTCATGATGAAGCTGCGCTCGGTGCGAGAGCCTGCATCTGCGAGCAGCATGTAAAGTAAGCACACCAAGAGGCCTGCAACTGCCGCCCATTTTTTTATTGGATAGTGCAACGCTAAACGCGGGCTCAAAGCGAGCAATGCGCGCACTGCCCAAAACACAAAGCCACCGACGATCGACATATGCAGGCCCGCCACACCGATCATATGGGCAAGGCCGGATATCTGCACGCTTTGCGTGACCTCATCGCCAATGCCAAAACGATCACCCGTCACCATGCTCGCGCCAAAATGGCCAAGTGCTCCGGGTATCACAGCATCAATGCGCGCATTGATGACGGCGCGAAGCTGGCGAAAGAAACGGCGATATTCAAACTGCCATGGCATATCAACGGGGATAACCTCGGGCTTGCCGATAATGCGGCCACCTGCCCCGATGGATGAAAAGAATTGGTTGCGGCTATAGTCAAAACCACCGGGTGTGACAGGACGCGGCAAGGGTGCGAGATAAGCATCAAAAGCGATATAATCGCCAACCTGAAGTTCCTGTGCATCTGGCGCATAGAGGCGCACACGACGCGGGTGCTCATCATC
>DATCEN010000072.1:0-2451 GCA_036510015.1 Aestuariivirga sp. | reverse complement strand
GAAGTTGGCCGTCAACCCTTCACCATTTACGGACTGCTCAGAACTGCGCAATCAGCAGCACCTCTTGATGCGCCAGCTGTAGCGGCATCGCTTTTGGCGTTCGTTGTGGTTTACTTCGTCGTGTTCGGCGCGGGCATTTTCTATTTATTGAAGTTGATGGCCAAGCCGCCGCAACCGCATGAGGGCCTTCCCGGAGAAGGATTAGACGGCGCAATTAAGCCCGCCGCGGTTGATGCCATTGTCGGAGGACTGCAATGATCGGGATTGATCTCACGGTGATCTGGGCCGTTATTATTGCCAGCGCTATTATGGGCTATGTCGTGCTGGATGGATTTGATCTTGGCATCGGCATTTTGTTTCTTCGTTTCGATTCTGTTGAGGAGCGCGACATCACCACCAACAGCATAGCGCCCGTCTGGGATGGAAATGAGACCTGGCTTGTATTGGGTGGCGGTGGATTGCTGGCCGCATTTCCATTGGCCTATGCGATCATCCTGCCTGCGCTTTATGCTCCGCTAATTGCGATGTTACTCGGTTTGATTTTGCGCGGCGTTGCATTTGAGTTTCGCCACCGCGACCCTCGGCACAAAGGCATATGGGATGTCGCCTTTAGCGCCGGTTCCACGCTTGCAGCACTGTGCCAAGGCATCGCACTGGGTGCCCTGTTGCAAGGCATATCCATTACAGGTCGCGCTTATAGCGGCGGCTGGTGGGAGTGGCTTAGCCCATTCAGCCTTCTTTGCGGGGTCAGCTTGATCATTGGTTATGCGTTACTAGGCAGTTGTTGGCTCATTTATAAAACCCAAGGTGCGTTGCAAAATAAGACGTTTTCGTTTGCCAAGCAGCTTGGTTTGTTGCTGGTGCTTGCAATCGCTTTGGTAAGTCTTGCCACACCGTTTCTGGAAGAAAAATATTATGTACGGTGGTTCAGTGCACCAAGTATTTATGTTGCTGCACTTGTGCCACTGGCAGTTGTCTTTTGTGCATACAGGCTTTGGCAAAGCCTAGCGCAACGCAAGGAACTGGCACCGTTCCTCTATACACTTGCATTATTCGGCCTGAGTTTTGCGGGCCTCGCCATATCGATATGGCCCGATGTGATCCCCGGGCGGGTGACGATTTGGCAAGCGGCGACCGATTACAAGAGCCAAGTCTTCATGATCTTCGGCGTGGCGCTGATGTTGCCAATTATCATTGCATATACCGCTTTGTCCTACTGGGTGTTTCGCGGCAAAGCCACGAAAGAAGGCTATCACTGATGCGGCAATTGGCATGGTTTTTTGGCATTTGGGCCATGAGCGTATTGACGCTGGGGATTGTGAGTTTTGTTATTAGAGCGATTTTGAAGGACTGAGCAGCAAAGGCTCAATTTGACCCGTCTTTGTGCCTCGCGCCCACGAGGTTTGGATGATCGGTTCGGGGGCGCTTGATGTTGACGGTGTGTTCAAGGATGGCAAACGCGAACCGCTGATGCGCAAGGGCGAGTGGGTGGAATAATAACGCTTGACGTTAATAACGATATTCATTATTAACAGCCATAATGATCCTCTCCTTCAAATCGAAAGACACTGAGCGTCTGTTTAGGCTTCAAGGTAATTCGAGATATGGAACAGCTGAACGAGCGGCCTTACGCAAACTCGTTCAACTTGATTTGGCAGAAACCATCCAAGATTTGCGTGTTCCGCCTGGCAATCGGCTTGAACAACTTACGGCTGATCGCAAAGGCCAATGGAGCGTTAGGATAAATGATCAGTTTCGCCTCTGTTTTCGTTGGGCAGATGGTGGCGCTGAAGATGTTGAGATTGTGGATTATCATTGAGAGTGAACATGCCAAAACACCTTGCCCCTGTATCGCCCGGCGAAATGCTGGATGAAGAATTTCTGAAGCCACTCGGCCTCACCAAATACCGTTTAGCCAAAAGCATCAATGTGCCGGCCCAGCGCATTGGTGACATTGTGTCCGGCAAGCGCGGCATCACGGCGGACACTGATTTGCGTCTGTGCCGTTTCTTTGGCCTTTCTGATGGCTGGTGGCTGCGGCTGCAAGTTTCGCATGACACGGTGATTGCGCGGCGCAAGCTGGGCAAGGCGCTGGAGAAGATCGTGCCGGTTACGGGCTAAGCCTTCTTCTTCGCCAACTTCTTGCGCCAGTCACTGGCCGGATACGTTCCCAGCACGCGCAAATATGACGTGAAGAAGCCCAATTCCTCCAGCGCTAATTTCAGATTGCGATCCTCTGGGTGGCCTTCAACTTCGGCATAAAATTGCGTGGCGCTTAACTCGCCTTCAATCTGATAACTTTCCAGCTTGGTCATGTTGATGCCGTTGGTGGCAAAGCCGCCCATCGCCTTATACAAAGCGGCGGGCACATTGCGCACGCGGAACACAAAACTGGTCATCACCGTGGCTTTGCTTTGCTTAATAGTCAGAGGCTTTTTGGATAGGATCACA
>DATCEN010000071.1:0-6163 GCA_036510015.1 Aestuariivirga sp. | reverse complement strand
CCGCCAACAAATCACAGTGCTGCGTGTGTCTAAAACAGCACCAGCCACCGTCACTGACCCTACTACAGAACCTCAATAGCTAATGCATGAACGCGCATCTTAAGTTCATCAGACACAGCTTCGTTAATCATTCGATGCTTTTCTAACAATGAATGACCCGCAAAGACTGGTGATGAAATCCGCACCCTAAAATGGCTTTCACCTAATGGATGTGCCCCCGCATGGCCCACATGCTGGTCGCTTTCATCAATCACCTGCAATGCGTGAGGCGCAAGGGCAGCCTGCAATTTTGCATGCAGTATCGAGCCAATAGGCCCCAAATCATTTGTCATATTTTCAATGCTTCCAGTTGAAAAAAGTCCTCATTGTAACTATACTCCGGTCCCTCATGAATCTCCATTCAAAACTCTTCGACAAAATCCGCGTCAAGCCCGAACCCACCGCCAAGGAAAAGGCCGCAGCGGCCATAAAGCCTTGCGAATGGCCGGGCTGTGACAAAGCTGCCAAGCACCGCGCACCCAAAGGCCGCAATGCTGAGGGCCAGTTTTGGAATTACTGCACCGCCCATGTGCAGGAATATAACAAGACCTACAATTACTTCGACGGCATGAAGGACGATGAACAAGCGGCCTTTCGCAAAGATGCCCAGACTGGCAATCGCCCCACATGGAAGTTGGGCGAAGCCGCCGCTGTGTTCGCAGGTGCCAGGCGCAGACAAGCCAAATATATTGAAGACCCGTTGAATATTCTGATTAAAGAAAAAATAAAAACTAACGCCAAGCACGGCCGCACGTTGCGCCGCAATGAGCTTGATGCGCTGGGTGCATTGGGTCTGCCCGAAGATGCCAAGCCAGCCGAGGTGAAATCTAAGTACAAAACCTTGGTTAAGCGCCTGCATCCTGATGCCAATCAAGGCAGTCGCGCCAATGAAGACACGCTCAACGCCGTCATCAAAGCCTATGACACATTGCGCGCCACAGGTTTTGTCTAAACTTGCCCTTAACGGCCCAAGCCACTAGAACCCTAACATCCCAATCTGAAAAGTTCAGTCATGTCACAATCTGCCACACTAACCGGCTTGCCGGACACGAAAGTCTCAGTCCAGCAACTGTTTAATTTCGACAGCAACATGGAAGTGCCAGCCTTTATTGAGCGCAGCGAACATGTGCCAGAAATTGATCAGGATTATTTGTTCAATAAAGACACCACACTCGCCATTCTGGCGGGCTTTGCACATAACCGTCGTGTGATGATCACCGGTTATCATGGCACCGGAAAGTCTACGCATATTGAACAAGTGGCCGCGCGTTTGAATTGGCCGTGCATCCGCATCAATTTGGATAGCCACATCAGCCGTATTGATCTGATCGGCAAAGATGCCATCGTGCTGCGTGAAGGCAAGCAAGTGACCGAATTTAAAGAAGGCATTCTGCCTTGGGCCTATCAACACAATGTGGCGTTGGTATTCGATGAATATGATGCTGGCCGCCCCGATGTGATGTTCGTTATTCAGCGCATTCTAGAAGCATCCGGCAAGCTTACGCTGCTCGATCAATCGCGCGTTATTCGCCCACATCAGGCATTTAGGCTTTTTGCCACCGCAAACACTGTTGGCTTGGGCGACACAACCGGCCTTTATCACGGCACGCAACAAATCAACCAAGCGCAGATGGATCGTTGGTCAATCGTTTCGGCCTTGAACTATTTGCCCCACGCCGAAGAAGTGGGCATCGTGCTGGCCAAAAACAAATCTTATAACAACGACAAAGGCAAGAGGATCATCTCTAACATGGTGCGCGTTGCCGATCTCACCCGCAACGCCTTCATGCAAGGTGATCTTTCAACTGTCATGTCTCCACGCACCGTCATCACTTGGGCGCAAAATGCTGATATTTTTGGTGGCGATATTGGCTTTTCTTTCCGTCTCACTTTCCTCAACAAATGTGATGAGCTTGAACGCGCCATAGTTGCCGAGTTCTATCAGCGCTGCTTCGGTGAAGAACTGCCGGAATCGGCTTCGCGCATACAGATCGCGTGAGGGCCTGATGGCCGCGAAGGAAGATCGAGCCGAACGCTTCAAGGATGTACTCAGCACCGCCATGAAGTCGATGGCGCTTGACCCTGAACTTGCGGTTTCCTTCGGTAATGACCAAGCTCAACTGACCGGGCACAAAGTGCGCTTGCCACAGGTTACAGGAGCAGCCACAGCCAATGAAATCGCCGTCACGCGTGGGCTGGCCGATAGTTTTACATTGCGGCTGGCCAATCATTCTGACGCCGTTCATGGTCATTATCTGCCACAGGGCAAAAATGCCCGCGCGGTTTTCGATGCAGCCGAACAGGCGCGTATTGAGGCGATAGGTGCGCGCGCTATGCCAGGTGTTGCCAGTAATCTTACGGCGATGATCGACGATCGCTATGGCAAACTTGTCATCAATCGCCCATCCAACAACCGCAAAGATACGCCCATGGAAGAGGCTATAGGCCTTATCCTGCGTGAAAAGCTAACCGGTGCAGCGCCTCCTGTCGCCGCAAAGCCATATGTTGATCTGTGGCGTGATTGGGTTGAGGCCCGCGCCGCCACAAAGTTGCAGACGTTAGAATCAGCACTGCATGACCAAAAAGCCTATGCCAAACTATCGCGCGATTTGATCGCCGCATTAGAAATGGGTGATGAGCTGGGCGAAGACCCAGATCAGGCCGAGGATAATGACGAGCAGGAACCAACAGAAGACTCCGGAGAAAAATCCGAAACACCTGAGGGCGAGGATCAAGAAAGTCAGCAATCCACCGAGGAGACAGAAAGTTCTGAGGGCGAAACTGAAACCTCTGACATGGAGGCTCAGCCCACCCAATCAGATGAATCGGCCGATGATCTCGATGGCGAGGAAATGGATGATGGTGAGGAACCATGGCGCCCACAGCTGCCGTTCTCATCACTTTCCAATGAAGATTTTTACCGCGTTTATGCCAACCAATTTGATGAGGTGGTTGAGGCCGATGATCTGTGTGACGCTGATGAATTAACCAGGCTTCGCGCCTATCTCGATAAACAACTGGCAAATTTACAAGGTGTGGTGGCGCGTCTTGCTAATCGTCTGCAACGCCGCCTGATGGCCCAGCAAAGCCGTTCGTGGGATTTCGATTTAGAAGAAGGCGTGCTGGATGCCGCGCGCCTCACGCGTGTAATCACCGATCCGCTGCATGCGTTGTCATTCAAACAAGAGCAAGATACCAAATTCCGCGACACTGTGGTGACACTGTTGTTGGATAACTCTGGCTCAATGCGTGGCCGCCCCATCACGGTTGCCGCTACTTGCGCTGATATTCTGGCGCGCACGTTGGAACGTTGCGGCGTGAAGGTTGAAATTCTTGGGTTTACGACCAAAGCTTGGAAAGGCGGCCAAGCGCGTGAGAAATGGTTGGGCGAAGGCAAGCCTGCAAATCCAGGCAGGCTCAATGATCTGCGCCACATCATTTACAAATCAGCTGACCAGCCGTGGCGCAGAGCGCGCAAAAATCTTGGATTGATGATGCGCGAAGGTCTGCTCAAAGAAAACATTGATGGTGAAGCACTGATCTGGGCCCATAACCGCTTGCTGGGCCGACCTGAACAACGCCGCATTCTGATGGTGATTTCGGATGGAGCACCCGTGGATGATTCAACGCTAAGCGTTAACAGCGGCAATTATCTTGAGCGGCATTTGCGCCAGGTGATTACCGACATTGAGGGCCGTTCACCCATTGAACTCATTGCTATTGGCATTGGCCATGATGTGACGCGTTATTACCAACGCGCCGTCACCATCATTGATGCTGAAGAACTTGGCGGCGCAATGACAGAGAAATTGGCTGAGCTCTTCGATGATAAACTCGAAGTCCCTCGCAAAAAGAAACTGCGCGCTTAAGCTATTTCACTTCGTGAAACATTGCGGCCCTGGGGCGCCGAACTTTCTTGAGGCCCACCAGCCAGTCGCCTTCAGCGGCTCGCGTGCCGAGACAGAGAATGACCACACTGCGCAGGCCTTTTTCTTTGAGACCCAAAATCTCATCAAACTGCTCTGGGTTAAACCCACCCATTGGTGATGAATCCACCTTCAATTCGGCAGCAGCTGCTAAGCCAAAGCCCAAACCGATAAATGCTTGCTGGGCTGCATGGTTGAAATTCTCTTCTGCCGTCTTGGCTTCAAAACCAGCGATGGTACTCTTGCGACGCTCGCTCAAGCGATCACTTGCGCCACGCACTTCGGCGAAGTTGTCAAACACTTCGCCCAGATTGCCCGCATGGATATTGTCCCACGCGGCAAAAACTAAAACCACTGAAGCTTCGGTCAACTGCCGCTGATTATCGGCCGCCGTTTTCAACTTTTCGCGGATGGCAGGATTGGTCACCACCATCACGTCAAAGGGCTGATAGCCACTTGATGTTGGCGCCATGCGAATAGCTTCCAAAATCTGATCTAGCTTTTCTTGCGGTAACTTCGCCGTCGTATCATATCTCTTGGTGGCATAACGCCAATTCAACTGCGAGAGAAAGCTCATGATGGACCCATAATGTAACTGCGCCCGTTACTTATGCACAAACAGCCCAAATTCAAGCGCTTCCACCCCACTTCGAAATAAAATCTTTGGGTGAGAGTTTGCGCATGTCATCCACAGCCTTGGCCAGTTTTTCGTGATCCCAATTCCACCAGGCAAGTTCGATCAACCCTTCGCGGATTTTTTTGGGAAAGCGCCACTTAATACGTTTGGCCGGCACGCCGCCAACAATTTCATAAGCCGCCACATCCTTCGTCACCACAGCGCCAGCCGCTACAACTGCACCATGGCCGATCTTCACGCCGGGCATGATAATCGCCCCGTGGCCGATCCACACATCATTGCCAATGATGACTTGCGCATTGCGTCGCCACTCACGAAATTCTTTATCCACCTTGGCAAAGAGAAAATACTCATTTGGCCGATAAGTGATGTTGTGTTGTGAGACGCGGTGCATCGGATGATTGACTGCGTTTATCCTCACGCTAGCCGCAATGGAGCAGAATTTTCCAATATCCGCATAGATGGCTTCGGCATTGCGTGCCAAATACGAATAGTCACCTAGTTTGCATTCGGCCATCACCACGCGCGGGGCCACGTCAGTAAACTGCCCCAACACACAATCTCGCAATTCAGCAGATGAATGCACCCGCGGGCTTTCATCGCGGGGCGCATGGTTATTATGGCGACCGGGGCTTTTCGTCATAGTTTTACATAACAAAAAAGCCGCCCAAGTGTGAGCGGCTTTTGAATTTGAATGATGAAAGTATTAGGCAGCCTTCTGGGCTTCCACTTTCTTGGCAATCGTGCGCTTCAGCTTTGCAACCTTGTCCGACATCTTTTCGGTCCTGGCCTTCAGCAAGAAAGCATCAAGCCCGCCAGCGTGTTCGACGCTTTTGAGCGCGATGGCCGAAATGCGCAGGTTGTAAGACAGGCCCATCGCATCGCTCATCAAGCTCACTTCGCACAGATTAGGCAAAAAGCGCGTGCGAGTTTTGTTATTGGCGTGAGACACTTTGTTGCCCTTAAGCGGGCCCTTACCAGTCAATTCACAACGACGCGACATGTCGAAACTCCATAATAAATACAGCCGGAAACGATGGTCCCGGCCTTGTTGCGCGGTGGATAGGGCGCGTGCGCTGCAATGTCAAGCGCGCCGCAAAAACCCAGGCTGGCAAAGCGAATTCCAAGTCTGGCACAACCAGTTAACGCCACCAGGCAGTTACCGCGTAAGTTGGCCCAAACAGATCCCCTTTCTTGCGCCATCAGTTGGGTTACCCACTACCTATGGCGTGAACAAGCCACGAACATTAGTGGATCAGCGATTCGTGCACCTTGCGTTCTGCTATGGAACGCTTCGTTAATTTCAGGCGCGACATTGCCCTTAGGTCCGCAATACATCATTAACTTGGAGCCAGAAGGTTAACGTCGCAGAGGTAAATTTGGGCCTTCGGGAAGCTTCTGGCCAAAACTTATCCACAGGCAAAGTGACGTTTCCCTAAGGAACAAAAGCTGAATCTGTTCCCAACAGCGATTCGGGCCCGAAATGTTCGCCTTTGAATCCATTCCTTTCAGACCTGTACCATAGTTGCACATTTCTAATGCCTTGACCTGCCGCCTCGCC
>DATCEN010000070.1:0-3472 GCA_036510015.1 Aestuariivirga sp. | reverse complement strand
ACCACCACTTTGCAATTGAACTCTAAGCCACCGTCCGTTGTTAGATGAAAATCATTGTCGCCGCGCTTTTCGAGCGACGTCACCATTTGGTTAAAATGAAATTGAGGCTTAAACGGCTTAGCTTGTTCCATCAACCGCGTGGTCAATTCGGCACCAGAAACTGACACCAAAGCCGGGATGTCATAGATCGGCTTTTCTGGATAAAGTTCGGCACATTGCCCACCGGGCCGATCGAGAATGTCAATCACGTGGCATTTGATGTCAAGCAGCCCCAATTCAAATACCGAAAATAAGCCGCACGGTCCCGCACCTATGATAACGGCATCAGTAGTGATTACATCAGACATGGCTAGACCTCAAAATTGTTTGGCGGGAACTTTCACGCGCAAACCATCCAGCGCATCAGAAACCTTAATTTGGCAAGAAAGCCTTGAATTGTCGCGCACGTCAAAGGCAAAATCTAACATGTCTTCTTCCATGGGGTTGCGCGCACCCACCTTTTCGCGCCATTCAGGCTCCACATACACGTGGCATGTGGCGCAAGCACAAGCACCACCACAATCCGCATCAATGCCCGGCACCTGAAACTTAAGGGCGGTTTCCATCACTGTCATTCCGGCAACGCCAGAAGCTTCAACCTCTTTGCCATCGGCTTGAATAAATATAATCTTCGGCATGTCCGTTCCTTTTCACGCCAGCCTTTAGATCAGCTTGACGTTGGATAATACTTCAAAAGTTATGCTGATCTACTTTGCCGCTGCCTGAAAGGCAACGATGGCCTGCATGACGCGCATTCGCAATTCCGGCCCAATTTCAAGCCAATTGCGGCCAATGGCTTCCAGCTCTAGCGCACCCATAGAGGCAGCTGAACCCTTCAGCGTGTGCATCTCAAAACGTAAATCGAGTTTTGCCCAGTCCTTAGCGGCCAAATCTGCCAACTGTTGCAAAAATAGACCCAGAACCTCATCAGCCAACGCCTCGTCATTCATTGCCTGATGCAGCAAGATAGAACGATCAAAAACCGGCGGCCGCGACTTTATTTCAGGTTGTGAACCCAACTTACTTTCCCCTTGAGATGGTATAGCCTTACGAATAGTCTCACTAAGGTTAATGCCACAAACCGTTCAAAATGGTTTTTATCAAATCGATTCAACCTATTGAATCATTTTAACCAAATCTTCAATTACCCACAGCTTTGGCCCTCATGTGGGTTCAAGCCAAGGCAAAAATAGGTTAATGTGTTAGTAACACTCTTGGCGCCTGTCGGGAGGCTCTTTGCGTCAAGCAGAGACCGACAGGAAAGGGAGCAGCCCCATTGGGGCGTAAATAAGGATGCGTAGAACATGGCTCGACAACCAACTGAAACACGCCGCAATACGAGAGCACCCCTGATTGAGGGCGCAACTTCTCAAGCGTCTGCGGCCAATGGGCCAACTCAGCCACCTTTGCGCTCTAACCCAGCTAATGAGAATGACCCCAGCACAGCCATGATGATGCGCCGTCTGCGCCGCTCACCGTCTTATGATGGCATTTGGATTTCCCTGATCATCTCATTGGTTTGGGCAATCGGCTGGTTCTTTGGCTACAAAGACGTATTGCTCAATGGTCAGGTCCTTTCCTTGTGGGGCTATATGCAAGGCCTCGCTTGGCTGGTTCTTCCGCCCGTCACCATTGTTGCCATCGCATTTAATATGTGGCGTTCACAACAATTGCGGATCACTTCCGAAGTTTTGATGCAGCAGGCCATGCGCCTGATTAATCCGCAAGATATCGCCACTGAAGGCTTGACTTCAATTGCACAAAGTGTGCGCCAAGAAGTTGATATGCTGGTGGGTGGCGTTGAACACGCGTTGCAGCGTGCCTCGGCACTTGAGGAAATCGTCCACAAAGAAGTTTCCGCCGTTGAACGCGCCTTTGGCTCCAACGAAGAACGTATTCGCAATCTCGTAAATGGCCTCGAAACGCAACGCGCCGCATTGCTGCAAACGTCCACTCAGGTGGCAGCAGATGCCCAGCCCATGTTGCAGCGCCTTGAAGCCAACACGCACGGCCTCACTCAGGTTGTCAATGTCGCACTCACCACTTTTGGGCGCATTGAAGAAGGCTTGAAGTCATCCACCACTGATCTTTCACGCACGATTGACGATGTCTCTGCGCGCACAGCTGAAACCACCCAAGCCATCGGCCAACAGTCGCAACAGTTTGAACGCATCTCCACGATGCTGCTGTCTGATTTCCGTGGTTTCTCCGGCGATTTGCAAGTTCAAATGCAAACGCTCAGCACAACGGCCTCAGGCCTTGGCAATGAATCGCGCCAGTTTAATTCCGACATGAAAGACATGGAGCAAAATATCGCGCAGCTCATGCGCCAAAACACCGACGTGTTAGCCAGCACCCATGCCGCTATGCAAGTCGGCATGCAAAATCTCACATCTGATTATGTCGAGAAACTGCAGGGCGTACGCGGTGAAATCCTAAACCAGTTCAATGACTCAAGTCGCCACATGATCACTGAGCTGGATAGTGCAAACCTGCGCTTTCACGAAAATTTCAACACCTCATCCAGTCAATTATTTGCGCAAATGGATCAAACATCAACCCATCTCGTTGCCCAACTCGGTGCATCTGGCTCTGGTGTAATAGGCGCAATCCAGCAATCGGCGGAAGAATACTCTAAAGCACTCACAGAAGTTTCTGCGCGCCAAGAAACTCTTACCTCAACCTTACAGGGCAGTCTTAACCGCACAACTTCGCTGCTTGCTCAAGAAATGCAAAGCGCTGGCACCAATGTCAATGAACTGTTGGTCAACACCAGCAGCACCATTGCAGCCCATCTGAAAGAATCGTCAGACGTCGCTAGCCGCCAAATGCAGAATGCAGGTTTTGCATTGACCCAAGAAATGCAAAGCGCTGGCACCAACGTCAATGAACTATTGGTCAGCACCAGCAGCACCATTGCGGCCCATCTGAAAGAATCGTCAGACATCGTTAGCCGCCAAATGCAGGATTCAGGCTTTGCGCTGGCCCAAAACATGGAAAAATCCAGCGGTGATTTAACTGACAAGCTGATCACCATATCAGGTGAATTTGTGCATAAATTGGGCAATGCGCGCGAAGGCTTGCTCACCAGCTTCTTGGGCGCGTCTGGTGAACTCATTTCCAAATTGGAAGACACCAGCATCACCATCTTTGACCGCCTGCATTCAACCAATAATGAAATGACGGGCCGCATTGACCGGGTCAGCTCAGAGCTTGCCGATCATTTGCAATCTACAAATGCCGACGTAACAGAGCGTCTCATTCGCGTCAGTTCAGATCTCACTGGTCGGTTGCAGTCTACAAATTCGGACGTAACTGAGCGCCTAGAGCGCGTCAGCTTAGAGATTACCGAGCGTTTTGACACCACCACTTCACAGATCAATG
Organism: Aestuariivirga sp.; assembly: GCA_036510015.1. Classification (GTDB taxonomy): domain Bacteria; phylum Pseudomonadota; class Alphaproteobacteria; order Rhizobiales; family Aestuariivirgaceae; genus Aestuariivirga. The sequence continues at coordinate 49 of DATCEN010000070.1, read as the reverse complement.
ACCGTTTGAACTTTACAGCGTCGGAAATTGAACAACAATTCAATGAAGC
>DATCEN010000069.1:0-7906 GCA_036510015.1 Aestuariivirga sp. | reverse complement strand
TTGGATTATGTGGCCACGGGTGGCTATGCGCTGAAATCCTATGAGCGTTACGCCAAGTTGATGCATCAGCCGGATGGGCGCTGGCGGTTGGCGCATCCGCAACTGGCGCTGCGCTATAGAATGAATATGGGCACCATTATTCAAAACGAGATGATGAAAGTGCGGCTGGCATCTATCAAGGTGCGCCAAGCCAAACGCATGGTAGTGGGTGGCCGCGTGATTGGCGAATTGGAAGAGTCTTTTCTCAGCCAATTGGCAGTGGGTGATACATTTGTATTTGGCGGCGAAGTGCTGCGCTTTGAAGGCATGGATGAGTTTGGTGCGCTTGCCACGCGAGCACCTGGTAAGGAAGCTAAGATTCCCTCCTATGAGGGAGGCAAGTTTCCGCTCTCAACTTATTTGGCCGAGCGGGTGCGTGGCATCATTGCAGACAAAGCACAGTGGCAGCATTTGCCCAGCCAAGTGCGCGACTGGCTCTCATTGCAAAACTGGGCCTCTTCAATTCCACGCGCCGATCAAATGCTGGTCGAAACTTTTCCGCGCGCCGAAAAACATTATCTGGTGTGCTATCCATTTGAAGGACGCTTAGCACAACAGACTTTAGGTATGTTGCTTACGCGCCGTTTGGAAAGATGGGGCGCCAAGCCATTGGGCTTTGTGGCGTCAGAATATGCCCTTGTCATTTGGTGCGTGAGTGATCTCTCAGCAATGATTGAGCGTGGCCGCTTATCGCTGGCTAAGTTATTTGACGAAGACATGTTGGGCGATGATCTTGAAGCGTGGCTGGCGGAAAGCAACATGATGAGAGGCGCGTTTCGAAATTGCGCAATTATTGCGGGCCTCGTTGAACGCAATTATCCCGGCAAGCAAAAGACCCAGCGCCAAATGACGGTGAACACGGATCTGATTTTCGATGCGCTGCGCTCACATCAACCCGAACACATTTTGCTGCGCGCCGCATGGGAAGATGCAGCTGACGGCCTCATCAATGTGGAGCGATTGGGTGTCATGTTAAAACGCATCAAAGGCCATATTCTGCACCGGGCGCTGGAGCGTGTGTCGCCGCTGGCGTTTCCGGTGCTACTTGAGATTGGGCGCGAATCGATTCAAGGAGAAGCCCATGATGCCCTTCTCGCCGAAGCCGAAGCTGAACTTGCAGCCGAAAGCAGCCGTCTTGCCTGAGCGCCATAAAATTATGTTGGGCGGGATGGAACTGCGGCCTGATCTTTCAGGCGCATTATATGTTCCGGATATGAACGCCCTTATCATTTCCGATTTACATCTAGAGCAAGGCAGCTCGTTAGCAAGGCGCGGCATTCGTGTGCCGCCGTTCGATACTTCCATCACCATCGCAATGTTAGAACAGGTGATTGTTCGCTTTGCGCCACAGCGGCTGATTTTTCTCGGCGATAGTTTTCATGATGATGATGGCGAAGCGCGCGTTGAGTCTGAGCTAATGCTGCGCTTGCAAGGGCTTTCGAAATCGTATGAATGTTTTTGGATTTGCGGCAATCACGATCCGTCGCCGCCGCGCAATCTTACTGGTCATGCGGCCGATCATATTTTGTTGGGGCCAATAACACTGCGCCATGAGCCAGCGCGGTTGCGCAAAGACGAGCTCGAAATCTGCGGCCATTTACATCCGGGCTGTGCTGTCACCCAACGTGGACGGCGCGTTTCAGCAAAATGCTTTATCGCGGACGATCGTCGCCTGATTATGCCGGCCTTTGGGGCGTATACGGGAGCGCTTTCGGTTTTCGCCAAACCCTATGAAAGGCTGTTCAAGCATGATGAAACTCAAGCTTGGATGATCGGGCAAGAACGAATTTATAAGTTCCCCTTCGCGCGACTTGCTTAAACCTTTTCCCACTTGCCGGATTTCCCGGCCTTGAAGACAGCATCGATCACTTTCATGTTCTTGATGGCGTCTTCCACGCCCCATTTCTGTTTCTTGCCAGAGCGCACGGCTCTCCCAAAGGCTTCGGCCTGTAACTGGTATTGATCGGAGATGGGATATTCATGCCAATGACCCACATTCATCTCACCGCCTTGCACAAAGATTCTATTGGGTTGGTCTGGCGGCGCGTTGAAAGGTATCTCCACTTCGATGCGACCCTTGGTGCCCATAATGTTCACGCGCTGATAAGGCGCCAGTTGAGTTGAAATGGTAAAGCTGAGATGGCGGCCTTTGCCGAAATCCGCAAGCCCCCCAACAAGACGATCAGTTTTGAATTTTGGGTCGCGGTCAATTGTGGACGCGACACGTTTTGGTTCACCACCAAAAATGAAGCGCGAAATTGTGATCGGATAGCAACCAATATCCAGTAGACCACCGCCACCAATCTTGGCATCATTGCGCACATTTTTTGGATCGGCGTTGAAATATGAAAATAACGCCTGAATGGCGCGTACTTCACCAATCTCACCAGCCTCAACCCGGCGCTTGGCATCAAGCCATTGCAACGCATGGCGCACCATGAAGGCTTCAGAAATGTGAATTTTGCGTGGTATTTTCTTAAGTTTCATTGCCTCTTTGGCGGTGATCGCAATTGGCTTTTCACACAGCACATGCTTGCCGTGTTTAGCGGCGGCCAAGGTGAGCGGCACATGCAAATGATTGGGCAATGGATTGTAAACACACTCAATTTCGGGGTCAGCCAACATCTCTTCATAAGAGCCATAGGCTTTTCTGATACCCAGCATGGAAGCCCAGCTTTGTGCGGATTTTAGATTCCGCGAAGAGATGGCCACGATTTCGATCTCACCACTCTTCAACATCCCGGGCAAAACCTTGGCCACGCCGATGTTAGCCGTGGAGATCACGCCCCATTTCACTTTAGTCATCGTTCGCTCCCAAAATTATTTTCCATAGTGTGTCGCAGGGGCACTTAATTGTAAAGTATTCTGATGCCAAGGAAACTTGCGGTGTGGTGGAAAAAGCGCAATAGTAGACGTTCTTCAACAGGGAGAATTGACCATGACAAAAATACTATCAACCGCCCTTGCCTCTTTGGCTATAAGCGCCAGTTTCTTTGGCCTTGCCGCCAGCGCGCGCGCAAGCGACCCGGCAACATGCCAGACCGTTAAGATGTCAGACATCGGCTGGACGGATGTGACCGCTACGACGGCGCTCACCGGCGCTATGCTTGATGCCATGGGCTATAAAAGTGACATTAAACTTTTGGAAGTTCCAGTGACTTTCGCTTCGATGAAAACCAAAGACATCGACGTATTCCTCGGCAATTGGATGCCTTCCATGGCAGCCGACATCAAAGACTATGCGGCAGATGGTTCAGTTGAAGTTGTTGGTGCAAATCTTCCGACTGGCGCATTTTACACTTTGGCGGTGCCCGAATATACTTGGGACAAAGGCTTGAAAGACTTCAAAGACATTGCCAAATTTAAAGATAGTTTGAAGGCCAAGTTCATCGGCATTGAATCTGGCAATGATGGCAACCGCCATATCTTGGATATGATCAAAGATCCAAAGTTCAATCTGGCTGGCTTTGAGCTCATCGAAAGTTCTGAGGCAGGCATGCTATCGGAAGTGGCCAAGGATTATCAAAATAAGGAAGATGTTGTGTTCCTAGGTTGGTCACCTCATCCGATGAACACAACATTCAAAATGAAATATCTAACAGGTGGTGATGATCTGTTTGGGCCAAACATGGGTGCCGCCGTTGTCAATTCCACCGTGCGCAAGGGCTATCTGGCGGAGTGTCCAAATGTCGGCCAGCTGGTCAAGCAGCTGAAGTTTGACGTGGGCATGGAAAATGAAATGATGGATCAGATTCTCAACAAGAATGTTGATGCCAAAGTGGCGGCCATCGCCTATGTGAAAGCCCATCCTGATCTGTTGAAGCCATGGCTTGATGGCGTGACCACCTTTGACGGCAAAGGCCCAGCCCTTGATGCCGTGAAGGCTGTGTTCATGAAATAATGGCAGTCAAACGCCCTTATTAACAAAAGCGGGCCGCAAAGCCCGCTTTTTTATGGCGAGGGCCTTCGACAAGTGCAATAGTTGATCACATAAACATTTGGGAACAACCCATGGATCAAATTTTTAATTTATCCTTTATCCCTAAAATCCCCTGGGGCGCAGGGGGCAAGATTTTCTTCAATTATTTCACTGCGAATTTTGATTGGTTCTTCCGAGGTGTTTCAGGTGGCATGGGTGTTGTGCTGGACGAACTCGTCTGGTTTTTGCTGCAAATTCCGCCCTTGCTGCTGATTATCGGTTTTGCAGTGGGTGCTTATTACATCCAAAAGTCATGGCGCGTGGCGCTGGCCGTATTTCTGGGCTTTGCCTTCATGCTCAATCAGGGTGAGTGGAAGGAGACGATGCAAACGCTGGTTTTGGTCACCTCATCGACGGCTGCCGCAGTGGCAATAGGAGTACCCTTGGGAATTTTCGCAGCGCATCGCCCCCGCTTCTGGCAGTTTTTAAGCCCGCTATTGGATTTGATGCAGACGATGCCGACTTATGTTTATCTTATCCCTGCCCTCATTCTATTTGGCCTTGGCGCGCCGTCCGGACTTTTGGTGACAGTCATATTCGCAGCCCCCGCTGCCATCCGCATGACGCATCTTGGTGTCACGTCAGTGCCGCGCGCGATGGTGGAGGCAGGCCTCGCATTTGGCGCCAACCCACGGCAACTTTTGTGGAAAGTGGAGCTACCTGCAGCCCTTCCAACTGTAATGGCCGGAGTGACGGAGTGCATCATGCTGGCTCTGTCTATGGTGGTTATTGCTGGATTGATTGGCGCCAATGGCTTGGGCAGCCAAGTGGTGCGCGGGTTGAACCAGTTCAATATTCCGCTTGGCGTTGAAGCTGGAACTTGCATCGTATTTTTGGCTTTGATGCTACACCGTGTGACCCACGTAAAAGGTGGGGTGAGCCATTGACCACAGCAGTTTCATTCAAGAATGTTGATATTCTTTTTGGGCGCAACCAAGCGGCAGCATTAAAGCTGCTCGATAGCGGCGTAGAACGCGGCGATATCTTGCACAAGACCAATGTGGTTCTGGGCTGTGCCAGCTGTTCACTTGATGTGAAGGCGGGTGAAATCAGCGTTTTGATGGGACTTTCGGGTTCTGGAAAATCAACCCTGCTGCGCGGGGTAAATGGCCTCAATAAAATTACCCGCGGTTCCATTGAAGTGTTCGATGGAATGGGCATGGTGGATGTGGCCACATGCAGCAAGAAAGTCTTGCGTGGCCTTCGCCAAAAAAACATCGCCATGGTGTTTCAACAATTTGGATTGCTGCCGTGGCGCAGCGTGGCTGAAAATATCGGCTTTGGATTGGAACTGGCTGGTGTTCCCGAAGCTGCCCTCAAGGCCCGCGTTGATAAGCAACTGAAGCTGGTGGGGCTTGAGCAATGGGCGAATAAATTTGGTCATGAACTTTCCGGCGGCATGCAGCAACGCGTGGGGCTGGCGCGTGCCTTTGCAACGGACGCGCCCATTTTGCTAATGGATGAGCCGTTTTCAGCACTTGATCCTTTGATCCGCGCCAAGTTGCAGGATGAGCTTTTACAATTGCAAAGAACATTGAAGAAAACCATCATCTTCGTCAGCCATGATCTGGAAGAAGCGCTTAAACTTGGCAATACCATTTCAATTATGGATGGTGGGCGCATCGTGCAATCCGGCAAGCCTGAAGATATCGTGCTGCGGCCAGCCACTGCTTACGTGAAAGAATTTGTGGCCAATGTGAACCCCTTATCCGTGCTCACCGCATGGAATGTGATGCGGGGTTTGCATGAGTTGGAGCGCGATGCGCGCGGTTGGATATGGCTCGACCGCGCTAAAACAACACGATTTAGGTTGGGACCCGATAACCGCGTCACAACTGTTGAGCGTGATGGGATGAAGGCGCAGTGGTTGGCATGTAGCGAAGCAGAGCGACTGCGCTCAGTTAAAGCCAAGCCTGTCTTTTGGGCAACACCCAGCACCTCACTGAAAACCGTGATGTTGGCCATGCACCAGTCTGAGACCGCACCTGTTGCACTGTTCAATGAAGATCAAACTTTTGTGGGCGGAATTGGCGTAGGCGATGTGTTGCGCGCGGTGTTGAAGAAAGAAAATTAGTTTTCAGGCGTAAGGACTTCAGTGCCCGCGCCATTCATACCTGATAGTGTCCAGACGCCATCCATCGAACCGTCTTTGTCCATCTTGTAAATGATGAGGCCAACTGAGCCGTCTTTCATTTTGTAGGCTGCAGCAAAGCTGTCGTCATTGCGCATGCAAATGCCTGCTGATGACGAATTCGGGCCTGTGTGCCATTCAATCGTGCAGGTGGTTTCAGAGGTAATGGTGATTTTTGCATCACCGGAATACTTCGAACCATCAAAATTCGTGCCAGCAACTTTGTACGTGCCGCCAATGTCACCCGCAGCGATTGCTGGCGCAGAAAAAACAGTGAAGGCCAATAGAGTTGTCGTTAAAAATTTCATGTCATGCTCCCATTATTCTCAGTCAGACCATGTTTGATCTGAAAACAGAAGAACACAAGATTAAAATGCAACACCTGAGTTCAAGGATCCCACACCCAGCAGGTTCGCAATGCTTTGGCCAATGTCAGCGAACGAATTTCGCAAACCAATGTTTTTGGGGGTTACACTCGGTGAAAACCACAGAATGGGAACCCGCTCTCTGGTATGATCGGTGCCCTTAAAGGTTGGATCATTACCGTGATCGGCGGTGATGAAGAGATGGTCCCGGGGGCCCACAAGACTGAGCGCCTTGCCCAACCACTGGTCAAAACTCTCGAGCAATTTCCCATAACCAGCGACATCGCGGCGGTGGCCAAAATCCGTATCGAAGTTGACAAAATTCACCATAAGGAAGCCGCCAACTTCCAACTTTGTCATTTCGTTTAATGTGGTGTTCTGCAGTGCATCCATGCCTGAGACTTTTATTTCGCGCCCCGTGCCGGAGTGGGCGTAGATGTCCCCAATCTTGCCTATACTACACACATCGCGGCCCGCTGATGAAAGCACATTCAGCAAAGTGGATTGCGGTGGGAGAATTGAATAATCTTTGCGATTTCCGGTGCGCTCAAATGTTTTGGCTGTCTCACCAACAAAGGGTCTGGCAATTACGCGACCTATGCTGAGCGCATACGAAAGTTCGCGCGCAATGGCGCACACCTCATAGAGCCGCTGCAATCCAAAATAGGTTTCATGGGCAGCAATTTGGATAACACTATCAACGCTCGTATAAATAATCGGCTTGCCTGTAAGTAAATGTTCTTCGCCGAATTCCTCAATAACCTGTGTGCCTGAAGCATGGCCCATGCAAAGCAGTCCGGGCAATTTGGCCTGTTTAATCAGTTCATCCATAAGCGCTTGAGGGAATGCTGGTATGATGGTGGGGAAATAACCCCAATCTTTTTCTAACGGCACACCAGCGATTTCCCAATGACCAGTTATTGTGTCTTTGCCTTTTGAAACCTCGGTCGCCGCGCCATAGCTGGCGATGATTTTTGCATTAGGAAATGGGTTACTGCCACCGGCAATCGCAGCGGCTTTACCAATGCCCAGTCTTGCGAGATTGGGAATATTTGGTTTGGCTTCTCTCCACACATGACCAAAAGTGTTGGCGCTCTCATCACCGAAAGCTGCTGCATCAGGTGCATAGCCAAGGCCAAATCCATCCATGATGAAAAGAAACACGCGGCTCATGCGGTGAGCCTCTCCAAAATGGGTGGAAGCTCCTTGCTTACCTCACCAATAATGTAAGCTGATTTTATGATTCTTTCGGCGCGCGCAAAACTTGCTTCATCTGCGGCATGGATCGTTGCCAAAGGTGTGTGACGATCAGCATTTGCATTTTTTCCAAGCAGATTGGAAAGGCCAACAGCGTGATTAATCTTGTCATCGGCTCGCCTGCGTCCGCCGCCC